>JAKBMG010000174.1 GCA_021831685.1 Bacteroidota bacterium
AATACATATAGCCTTTCGTTTTTTAAACCGCTTTCCTTTAATAAAGTGTTATATATTGCATCATAATCTATATTTTCAAAATGCAGCATATCCAAAGGATTATCAAAATCAAACCATAATTTCGGAAAGAGCACCTCATCAAAAATTTGTTTCATTAAAGTAGTTTTACCTACCTGCCGCATACCGGTAATTACAAGCGCATTTTTATGATCAAGATATTTGATCAAATCATGATACAGAAATCGTTTTTTCATATTTGTAATTTATTTTTTACAAATATACTCATATTTGTATTAATAAATACTCTTAACAAATTAGTATGGAATATGGAATATGGAATAATGGAAAATTGGAATAATGGAATGTTGGGGAATTATTTCATGATTCTTTCAGTTACTCTGGTTGATCGATAGTTTTTGTTTAGGAATTAAAACCGTTGAAACGGTTAAAAATTAAGGTTTTATGTTATGGAACCCACGACTTGAAGTCGTGGGCTGCTTTTGTTGAACCGAATAAATCAGACGGTTTTAACGGATTACTTGCAACTGCGGGGAATTTGAGTTAGCTTGTTTAAATCAGCTTACGCAAGATTTCTTTTGGGAGCAATGGAGTGTTGGAATAATGGAGTAATGGAATATTGGGGAATTATTTCAAGATTCTTTCACTTACTCAGGTTGACCGATAGCTTTTATTTAGGTATTAAAACCGTTGAAACGGTTAAGAAAAAAGGTTTTATGTTTTTGGAACCCACGACTTGAAGTCGTGGGCTGCTTTTGTTGAACCGAATAAATCAGACGGTTTTAACGGGTTATATTCAACCGCGGGGAACTTGAGTTTATTCAAGCATTTGTTCTCGAATTTATGCTATCACCACAAACCCTTTTCCTACATCCCATATCCGACTGCCAACCCAAATGAATTATGACTGCCCATCTCAAAATCCGGCAGTCTTCCCTCGTTATTCCCGGATGCATTTGTATGCTGATAATAAACTTTGGCAAATACATTGTTCATTATTTCATAATTAACATTTAATCCCATATCCGTAATAGATAATCTCGGACCGTATAATGTGGAAGGATACGTAGCCTGGTACTGCTGTGAGGGTAATTCAATCTGTCCTTTCCTTACATGGTCTCCCCAAACATTGATACTAATCCCCCTTAATATATTTTGCGTATATGATAAATAAAGCTCATCACCGTTGCTGCCTATCCAATGCCCTAGCTGGTAACCATGGTTCGAATAGTGCTGCGCGTTGTTTGAGTTCATATAATTAAACGGGGAAATTTTTGTGTACTCAATTGTAAATAATGAGTTGCTTATCACCGGGTCTACAGACTGAATCCCTACCGTATAACCAATATCTGAGCGGTTATTACCATTCAAGAATCCGGAAAACGTCAATTCGTCAATGTAGATCGATGAATAAAATTTTAATCTTAACGGAGTATACTTATAAACTAAATTTCCGAATATCTGCGCATTAGAGCCTGTGTTGCTGCTGTCGCTTAGATAATGATCAACTGCTCTAAAAAATAATATTGGTATAAAATAAGCAGGCTGCAATCTGTCGCTGTATATTATTGATTCGCCTAGCGAGAATGAAAAATTATTCCATGGATATAATGATAAAATATGTGAAGCAATATATTTACCTACAGGCAGATAACTTTGTCTTCCTTTAACAGCATTATACCTAATAGTTGATGAATCTATTATTCCCGACTCCAGCCAGCCGTGGAAGTAAACAAACTTTAACCATGATACGGGTTCTAATTCTAATTTGATATAAGGAAAAGAGGGCGCTTTGTCGCTTAATATTATTTGCCCGCTTACGCCACTTCCCCATTCCATTTTATCTTTACCGATAGAAACATCCCCGCCGTTCCATGAGTAAGTTACCGCCCCTCTTACCCTATCATAATTAATTGAATTTAAAGAAGACAGTGTAAGTACTAAACCAGTTTTTGGTGAAAGTGTTCTTTTTTGATCTATTGTGTTTCCGTCGATGGTATTATCTCTGTAATAAAAGCTGTAGCCCAGATGTTTAGTCCAGTATCCGTAAAACTGCGCCCCGTTCCAGAAATGCGAGTAAGATGAACCGTACATACTAGCTTTCTCATACCCTAAAATAAGATCTGCATTAATCGAGAATAAACTGTCGGCATAAGAAAATGCATGAAATCCGCCATTGTTTTTATAATCAAAGAAATGTTGTTCGGGATTTGCAAAATGACCCGTCTTATTTTTTATCTCTACATAAAAATCCTTTTCATAATAATTCAATTCTTTCTTTTCCAGACTGTTCAACTCAGATACTTTACTCTGCAGTTCAATTAATTTCCCTGCAATAAGATCTCTTGAAAGCGGTCTTAATTCATCATTAAATGTTATTAAGCCCTTAATTGAAAGCCTATTTAAAAAATCATAGACACTAGACGTAGCCGGTTCAGAAACAACTTGTGCAAGCAGCGTGCTTGAACTAATAAGCAAAAGTAAAAGAAGTTTTTTCATAAAAATATTTCTGTGTATAAAATGAAGGCTATTCGTGGGATTTCTCCCTCCGGTCGAAATGACAACTATTTGGCTATTCGTGGGATGTCTCCCGGAGTTTATCCCGATTGCGGGAGTCGAAATGACAACTTAGTACTATTTTCCCTAAATCATCTTTACGCACCAAGCAAACCGTCCGGTTATCTCCGATGTTTTTATTATATTCTATCCAGTTTTTCTTTAGATAATTTTTTTCGAACATATTTACTATACCACTCCATTCCAAAATTACATTTATGCCTGTGCTGTCAATAAACCTGTCAAATCTGCCTGATTTAGTATAATTTAGAACAACATTATCCATTTTGCCGTCAAGATTATACACATTGGAAACGTAATATCCGGTTACACCGCTTTGAAAGCAGCCTATCACTGCCTTATCGTTAAAATGGTTTTTAATATATGCTATTCGCAAGCTTTGTTGAACTCCCATTTTTCCCGAATGAAAATAAAAGACTGCTTGAATAAAAAAAATAGCCGCAACTGATGCAAATCCAATTTGTAATTTTTTCCTTTTAATCCCTTTTATTTTTGAAGTTAAAAGTATTGTAAAGAACGGCAGAATTATTATTAATAAAGGAGCCGTATATCTTAAATAAAAATAATCAGCGGAAGAATATAGTAAGTAAACAAACATCAGGAACAAAATTCCTATAGACCACGTTTTGAATATTTTAATATTGTCTTTATCAAACTGATGCAATATCCTTTTATCATCTAACAAAATATACGCAGTTATAATTGTAATTATAAATACAATGACCAAAACAATATCCTTATTACCCGTATAAATATCCGGGGTTAAATGCTGCATTAGCGCTAAAGACATTGCCTTAGCTCTTAATAAAAGATTGCCCGGATTAAGCCAAGATGTTTCCGCCCGCGCTGATGATTGGAAAATAAACCCGGTGGTTTTATATATATAAAATATCCAGGGTATAATTACGGCAAAGCTCGTAAAGCATATTATAAAAAATTGCTTAATTGTTAATCTCTTATAATATACATTACTTGACAACATTACTGCCAGTATCGCAAGAAAATCAATTCTTGCAAGACCGCAAAGACCGAATAATGTACCGAGGATAATTGATTGGCGGAATTTTTTTTCACCTTTAAAATAATAAAAAGAGTAAAGGAGGCTTATTCCTAAAACTGTAAGATATAGTCCTGTCTCCAAACCGTTGGTAAAATAAACTAAAAGTTCAAAGTTAAGAAGAGTTGCAATTACAGCGGATATGCCGAACCATTTTTTTTCTAAAACAGGAAATAGTGCGTTGCTTATATTTTTCACAATAAAGAAAAACAATACTTCGAGCAGAATTGAAAAGATTATTATTGCTCTTACAAAAGTTGTCTTATTCCCACCTGCTGCAATTACAACTTTAGCAATCGCGGCAAAAACAAATCCCGATAATGGCTGTATACCGGTTGTCGGTCTATTAAAATTATATGTTATCCCTTTTCCTTCAGCAATATTCCAGGCTACCGTAAGTTCATAATAGCCATCTTCAGAGAGCGGTTTATCTGCAAGATAAGGGAAAAAATTGTTGTAATAAATCTTTGTTGGATATTTTTGATTTGAGCCTAATGCCAGTACAATTGTATATAAAAGAAAAATAAAAATTGCAGTGTATTCAAATTTATTGCTCAAATCTTTATAAGCTTGGAAATTGGGAATTAAAAATTAAAAATTAAAAATTAAAAATTGGGAATTAGAAATTAAAAGGGGAAGATAATAAGTTACAGCGAAAGGGTTTTACATAAGGAACAATAATCTTGTTCGCTATGGTTATATGTCGCTCCTCCGGAGCTTTAATGGTTTTTTTCTGTTTAACTGCTACTAATGTGTTACCGCTTGAAGGAATTTTGAATGCGGAATCTGCCTAACGGCATGATTCACTTATAAATAGCAACATTAGTATACTTCATCATGCGATCCTATATTCATTAATAAGATTTCAGTTTCATCTGTCGTCTTGTTTTTTACAAAATCAAATACAATTCTCAAATCATAATCAACATAGCAAGCCCAGTTATCTTCTAATATCCCTTTTAATTTATGTGTTTTTAGTTTGGGTACGAAAGGGTCTTGTTGAAGTAATTTCATTGTTTGTAAAATCTTATTCTCTAAAGTAGGATTATTTTTAATTGTTTTCTTATATGATTTTTTGTATGACGAAGACCAGTTAAGAATTATCATTCACTTTCCAAATCTTTAAGAAAATCTTCAACGGATCCTCTTTTAGTTTTATTTGAAAGGTATTCTTCTTTACTTTCTTTAACAGAATTAGCTAATTCTTTCCTTTTTTCTTCGATAACCCTCTTGTGAATTATTTCAGAAATCATTAGCTGATCATCCAGTGGAAGTTTAGATAACGATTCTAAAAAATCATTTATGTTTGATTGGGAGCCCAATCCTTTGGGAGAATTTTGCATAATAAATTTCTTTTAAAGTTTATCTATTTAATTTTAAAATCAGAATTAAAATAAGGACACTTCTAAAAACTTTCTTTTATAAAAATTTAACGCAGAGAACGCAAAGAATACGCAACGTTCGCAGAGAACCAGCCTACCGGCAGGCAGGTATTGAAGTTTTTAGAAGTGCCCATAATAATTATTCAAGATTTGTCAGTTCATTTATTTTTTAAATATAATATACTTAATTATATGGTAAAAAAATATTCATAATAGGGATAAGTAAGGATGTTGAACTTAAATTAATGTTGAATGTTGAATTTTGAATGCGGAATCTGCCTAACGGCAGAGACGTTGGGAACGAGGAAATTCAAAATTTATCCGCTGTGGATTCAAAATTCAAAGTAAGAAGATATCACATGTTCAACCCGGATACCTGAGCTATTCGTGGGATTTCTCCCTCCGGTCGAAATGACAACTACTTTTTGTGTCATTTCGACTGAGCCTGCCTGTCCGGTAGGCAGGTCATCGAAGGAGAAATCCCATATTCAATTCAACTATCTGAGCTATTCGTGGGATTTCTCCCTCCGGTCGAAATGACAGTTTTTGTTTTAGGAAAAAGCACTAGCGGTGCGGCATATTAGTAGAAAATCATACAAAAAAATAAAAGAACTACAGAGTGGCGAAACAATTAGACAAAATAATATTTATATACGAAAAACAATTTATATCATTATAAAACGGAAATTCAGAAACCGATGAATCGGTTAAAAGGTAGATTTTCATTTCTTTACCCACGAATGAATTCGTGGGCTGCTGTTATTGCCTTTATTTGATTTACTAATAATTAGTGACGAGTGACGAGTAACGAGTGACGATTATATCATTACAAAAACAAGCCATTTAAATTTTTATTACTTAAGGGCACTTCTAAAAACTATCATTTACAAATCTTTAACGCAGAGAACGCAAAGAATACGCAACGTTCGCAAAGAATATTGAAGTTTTTAGAAGTGCCCTTAGAATTTATTCATCAATTGCCCCGCATACGGGGCAGGCTGGTTTATGGCGGGGATTAAATCAACAAAAAATGATGTTGGCTTTAGCCACATAAATATCACAAATGGGGCTGAAGCCCGGTATTTATGGCGTATAGGCGTCAATTTAATAACTCTGTTTTTGATTGAAAACCGGTCTGATACTTTTGATTTTAGATACATATAATGGCTTTTTATGTCATCCCTTCGGGATTTTATTTGTTTTTTTTGTTTGTATTCTATAATAATATCATCCCTCACGGGATTTATTTCTCTTAATCCCAAAGGTATGCTGGCTGGCAGTGATGACATTATTGTAAAATGTAATCAAAAAAACCAACCCCGAAGGCTTGCCTACCGAGGCTGTTGCACAACTTCCAGATGTCATATCGAAGGAGTAATCGACTGAGATATCCCACGTTCAACTTGTGTACTTAAGCTATACATGGGATTTCTCCCCGCATACGGGGCAGACCCTCCGCCTGCCTGACGGTAGGCAGGGTCGAAATGACAACTATTTGTATGTCATATCGAAGGAGCTTTGCGACTGAGATATCCCATGATCTACTTGGCTGTCTAAGCTACTCGTGGGATTTCTCACCGGCTAATCCGCTAAAAGCGGACGGATTCGAAATGACACTTATTCGTTTGTTAATTGGATTCCTCACCGCAGGCGGTGCAGGCACCGGCTAATACGCTGAAAGCGGACGGATTCGAAATGACAATTCAAGACTCAATGATCATGAATGCCAGCGTGGTAACAATATTAAGCAATTCTTTTTAGCGGAGTTATTTTTTTGAGATCCGGGCGCAGTTTTTCGCGCTGATTTCTCAAATCTATATCATTCTGTAAGTTCAGCCAAAAACGTTCGGAATTACCAAAGAATCGTGATAACCTTAAAGAAGTATCAACAGTTATTTTTCTTTTGCCGTTTAGTATATCTATAATTGTAGTTGTTGATACATTAATATTTTTCGCCAAACGGTAGGCAGTTATTCCAAATGGATCAAGAAATTCTTCGCGCAATATTTCTCCAACACAAGGTGTTGGTATTTTATGCGTTTCAGGCCCCGCAGAGCGGCTCGTATTTGGCGAATTCACTTTGTTCAACATTATATTTTTTTCTTTCTTTAATGATAATCTTCAATACCTACATCATAGGCATTTCTATTGTCAAACTTAAAACATATCCTCCACTGATCATTAATTCTTATTGAACATTCACTTTTTCTATCTCCTTTCAAATGTTCAAAATGATTGGAAATGGAGTGTTGGAATAATGGAGTAATGGAATTTTGGAATATTGGAATGTTGGGAAATCATATTAAGATTCTTTCACTTACTCAGGTTGATTGATAGATTTTATTTTGGTATTAAAACCGTTGAAACGGTTAATAAATTAGGTTTTATGTTTTTGGAACCCACGACTTAAAGTCGTGGGCTGCTTTTGTTGAACTTAATAAATCAGACAGTTCAACGAGTTACGAGGTTTAGGAAAACCTCGGAGGTTTCTCATATAAAGTGAATTACTAAACAAAATTTATAATAATTCATTAAAAATTTTGTCTAATTAAGCAGCGGTACTTTTGAGTGATATTTACAGGGGGAAGTTTTTTACATCGCTGATACAATTGATTTTCGCAGATCAATAATTATCCGAGTTAATCCGTCTCATCCGTGTGCTATTTACTTAAAATTGAATTTCCCAAACTTTTCTATACTTACTATTTGTTTTCCGATTCTTGTTATTTTTTATAAATTCATTTTCAATTTTCTGTAATTCAACAATAATTTTTACTTTCTCTTCATATGGCATTTTAGCTCGATTTTTATGATAATTTACTTTTGTTTCAGCAACATGTAAAAGATAATTTTTATCCATATTTTTCACCACTAAATTTTTGATACAATTCATATAAATCAAATCGTTTTATAATCTCTAAAAATTTTTCTTTATCATAATCAGCATCAATTAAAAATTTTGATAGTCTTTCTTTATCAGACAATCTGCCTGTTTGCAGCATAATTGCCATCAGGTATTCCGGCTTCAAAATATAGGTTACTTCTTCATAGAGTCTAATTTGATTAGAATTTTTCAATGCTTCTTTAACCAAATTATTATATGCTAGAAGAAATTGAACCGGGATACCTTCAATAATAATATGTTCGTTTTCTGAAGGATACCCGTTCCGGGTTGCCCAGGCATAAAGGTTAGAAAGCGGATTAAGCACATTTTCTTCATTAGGTATATGCACAATCAGGTCCAAATCATATGTTACAGAAGGTTCTATATAATAAAATTGCGCCATTCCTCCCGCTATCGCGTAATTTGTTATTAAACCCATTTTTAATAAGTTATTAATTTTTTCTAATGTTTTTCGCATTAAATATTTTTTAGAAAATAATTTTATTTATAAAAACTAAGTAGTTTATACTTAAAAACAAAGGCAAAAGGGGAATTTTGAATTCGTAAAATTCAAAATTCAGCATTTAGAATTCAAAATTAATTGATATTTCAGTTGTGCGGTTTGTTTATCCAACTTCCCAAGTTCTTTAGATGCTGATTTTAATAACCGGATGGAATACACGGAAGTCATTGAAGACCAAGCCGGGAAATAACACGGTGAATATCTTCACCTCTTTCTCCGGCTGTTACACTCTTCTTTTGGCGAATCAATCGTTTACGAACATTTTCTTTAAGTATCTTCCCTTCTTCGGGATCACCTAAAATTTCAATAAGTTTTTGTTCAACAACCTGAGATAGTATTTCGGTGAATTCTTTTTTAGTCATATTTGCAATTGTTGTTGCCATGGTAAACTCCTTCAACTATTCTAATAAATAAACTTTCTATTAATAATACGGGATAATTTCTCTTTATTAAACTGCATTTTTATTTCTTAATTTAACAAAAGCACAAATAAATATAATAAAAATGACAGAACTTTGTTCTGATTCTCACTGTCATTAGTAGGAGCCGGCCGGCAGGCTTGCTACTGAGATAGCCCATACTCTACTTAGCTGTCTAAGCTATTCGTGGGATTTCTCCCTTCGGTACTAATGACAACTGCTTCTCCCTGTCATATCGAAGGAGCTTTGCGACTGAGATATCCCATGATCTACTTGGCTGTCTAAGCTACTCGTGGGATTTCTCACCGGCTAAAGCCGGATTCGAAATGACACTTATTCGTTTGTTAATGGGATTTCTCACCGCAGGCGGTGCAGGCACCGGCTAATCCGCTAAAAGCGGACGGATTCGAAATGACACAAGTGGTCTTTCTTTTAATAAATAAAGGCAATGCCTTTTTCAATAACTCGAAATGACAGTTTTTGTTTTAGGAAAAAGCACCAGCGGTGCGGCATATTAGTAGAAAATCATACAAAAAAAATAAAAGAGCCACAGAGTGGCGAAACAAAGATTAAGGACCAATGATTAAAGATTAAATTTACTATTCACCATTCACAAATTCACCATTCACTTTATCAACCAACACTTCCACAATTCTTTCCGCAGCATGACCATCCCACAATTCCGGGATCTGCCCTTTTTTGAATTTGTTATTCAAAATATCAAGACAGACTTTCTCTGCGGCATGAGTGTCCTCTCCTACTAAAAAATTTGTCCCAACTTCCACTGTAACAGGCCTCTCAGTCATAGCTCTTAATGAAGCCGGAAGTCCGGTTTTTGGAAATGCGGGGGATTGCGTATCGAATAACGCTTATTTTTTTAGAAACCAGAAAATTTTTCCCTATATTTTTGAATACGCATCAAGAAACTCATTTCGTTCAATCCCGGATTGTGTCAATATAAATCTAAGAGTGCTTGACTTTATCGTTCGATGATTAGGAAGTACAAGCGGTGTCTTAGTACCATCAGGATTAATGCGTTCCATTATTATATGGTTCCCTTCGCGAACAAGAACGAACCCAAGTAGTTTGAATGCTTTTATAACATCTACTTTTGAAGCATCAACAGGAAATTTCATTATGATATTACAGCTTCTGCAATATAAGCTTCCTTCATTTCATCACCCCCTTCTAGATGTTCAAAAAATTTATCTCTACCATAATGTTCAATGAAGAACATGATTGCACTCTCTGTGTCTTTAAGTGCATCCGAATATGTATCACCCTGTCCAACGATAGCTCCGCGCGCAAAGCCTAACGGATACCCAATATATCCATCGTCATGATGCTCAATTACAATTTTAACACTTTTCATTTTGAATCTTTATTATAATAAATTAACGCACTCTTTAAAAAGTATATTAATACTTTTGAATATCAAAATATATACATTAAAAATGGTATTAAGGTAAACTGAAGCATACATCAAATTGACCATTTAAATTTATTGTTCTCTTCATAATGTTGAGTCCTAGGCCTGTCACGATTTTATCTGGGCTTCCCTCTCCAGGTAAACCGGGATGGCTTCTCTCATATTAACACTGACTTCTGATTTCTGTCCTCCGACCTCTATCATCATCTCGATCACCAGAAATTTTTTTAATCCTACAATCTTCTAACCGCGAATGCACGCTAATTATTCGCGAACAACTTGTCCGCCTATGAGGATTCGTGTGATTTATTCGCGCAAATTCGCGGTTCTGTCTTTTGCAAATTCTTCAATCCAATACTTCGGCAAGGTTTTCAATATTTATATTTGCAATATCTGATTTCCCAAATCTTTCCGAGGCATCTAATATTTCTATACCTATTATTTGATTATTATCGTCAAAGTCGAGTATTATTCCTTCTTCTACTTCTTTGGAAGTATTAACGTATTTTTCTTGAAAGTATACGTATAGAGCATCTGCTTTTTTACTATATTCAATTCTCATCTCTATTACCTTAATTTTTATTTCTTAGTTAGAGCAGTAATTACATAAATTTCTTCTACAGATTCCATATAGGTCACTTTTATCTTTCTACCTCCTATTTCTTTATATGCATTGAACCGGTCCTTTATAGTCGGTTCCTTATTATCAGGCTGCGTTAGGACTGAAATAACTTCCTCTTCACTAATGTTTCTCCACTTCATCCTTCGTCTTGCGTGCCTGTCAAATTTTATCTTTTTCATGCTAAATTTAAAATATAATCAAATCAAAATAAACATTATAAATCATCCATTAAATGATTCCCGAATGCCCCGTTGACTTTTAACCGCGAATGCACGCTAATTATTCGCGAACAACTTGTCCGCCTATGAGGATTCGTGTTATTTATCTGCGTTAATTCGCGGTTCTTGTACTTTAACTCTTTTTCTCCTAAAACTTCATGTTTATTATTTGTCATCAATTTACTCTATTCTTTCGCGAACATTCGTGTGATTTATTCGCGAATATTCGCGGTTTTATTTTTACATCCCGTATCCGATAGAAACACCAAACGAATTATGTCCCCCCATTTCGAAATATCCGGCAGTCGTCCTTCATTGTTTCCGTATGCATTAGAATGGAATATGGATGATGGAAAAATCGCTAAAAAATATCCCGCCAGAGGGCGGGCGAGCTTGACATAAAAAACAATCCGCCAATAGGCGGATAAACGGCAATACTATAATTTGCATCTATACCCATATCCGTAATAGATAATCTCGGACCGTATAATGTAGAAGGATACGGAGACTGGTACTGCTGTGAGGGTAATTCAATCTGTCCTTTCCTTACATGGTCTCTCCAAACGAAGTAAACAAACTTTAACCATGATACGGGTTCTAATTCTAATTTGATATAAGGAAAAGAGGGCGCTTTGTCGCTTAATATTATTTGACCGCTTACGCCGCTTCCCCATTCCATTTTATCTTTACCGATAGAAACATCCTATCTCTACAGTTAAAAAGAATAACTGCTAAGAAAGCGAAGAAAAATATTCTTAATAGTACGATTCGCCTCTTATTTTTTGTTTTTTATCGGCATTAATAATAAGGTAATAAGGTTGGGATACATGCGGTCAGTTCTGTTACTAAGGTTTACCACTAAAAAAATCTCCCTTTACAGAAATAAAGTTTTAACAGTTTCAGCTATATTTGAATTTAGATTTGTCCGCAGTTAAACCTTAGTTTATTTTTACTAACCTTAGTAAAACTTACCCATCCTTATAATATCTACCTTTACCTTATTACCTTATTCTCATTTTTTTGTTAATCTAACGCGTCTATGTTACTTGGCTGGATTTGCCTGGTTTTCATAATATTAGTAATTAATATTTCCATTTCTTAATAAATTATTTCATTATCTTTGATCATTCAATAGAATATTTGCAATCCTTTCCGCAGCATGACCATCCCAAAATTCCGGGATCTGACCTTTTTTGAATTGGTTAGCCAAAATATCCCGACAGACTTTCTCTGCGGCATGTGTATCTTCTCCTACTAAATAATTTGTACCTATGTCAACTGTTACAGGTCTTTCAGTTGTGGCTCTTAATGTTACGCATGGAACTCCAAGATAAGTAGTCTCTTCTTGAATTCCGCCGCTATCAGTTAAGACTAATGAGCTGTTTTTAACCAAAGCAATAAAATCAATATAGCCTAAAGGTTCTGTTAAAATAATATTTGAGTTTAATGTTTCTAATAAACCAAAACTTTCAAGATTCTTTCTTGTACGTGGATGTACGGGGAATATAATTTTTATTTTTTTGCTGAGTGAATTTAATAAGTTTATTATGTTCTTCAAGTTCTTTTCAGAATCAACATTACTTGGGCGGTGAAGGGTAACAAGTAAAAAGTTAAAAGGCAAAAGGAAAAGGTTTTCTAGAATTTTTGAATTTTCAACTTTAGACAAAAAATTAACAATAGAATCAATCATTACATTACCGGTGAAGAACATTTTATCTTCGGAAACTCCTTCCCTTTTCAGATTTTCCAAGCCGCTCTTTTCTGTTACAAAAAGATAATCTGATATTGAATCCGTAAGTATTCTATTTATTTCTTCCGGCATAGTCCTGTCAAAACTTCTTAACCCTGCTTCTACATGAGCTACTTTTATTCCTAATTTAACCGCAGTTAAGGCACATGCAATAGTGGAATTTACGTCCCCTACTACAATCACTAAATCCGGTTTTTCACTTAATAAAATTTTCTCAAACTCAATAATTACTCTTGCCGTTTGTTCGGCATGTGAGCCGCTTCCTACTCCTAAATAAAAATCGGGCTTAGGCATTTCTAATTCATCAAAGAATATCTTGCTCATTTTATCATCATAATGTTGACCGGTGTGGCAAATCTTGTGGGTGACTAGTGAAGAGTGACGAGTAACTAGTTTTTGAAATGCTTTATGAATAGGCGCTACTTTCATAAAATTTGGTCGAGCACCAACTACAGAGATAATTTTTTTCATATTAATATTTTACTATAAAGCGATATGAGATTTTATCCATTATCTTATCTGTGTTAATCTGTGGTTTCTTTTTTTACCACAGATTCACTCAGATTATTTTTTCACAGATTCTCACAGAAAATTAAAATCTTCTTAAGATTGAATCACTTCGTTGATAATTCTGAGATATTTTTGTGCTAATATTTCTCTATCAAAATTTTTTGTTACGTGAGTATAACCGTTTCCACCGAGTTGGTTCAATAAGCCTTTATTCTCATATATTGATCTAATTTTACTAACCAAATCAACTTCATTTTCAGGCTCAAAAGAAATACCGCATTTCGCATCTTCAATTATATCTCTGCTCTCCCCTTCAACTCCCATTAAAATAGGTTTCCTCATTATCATTCCTTCAAAAATTTTTGAAGGTATCACCGATTCAAATAATTTGTTTTTCTTTAAATGAACACAAAACAAATCAAGCGAATTAATTATAGAAGGAATATCTTTTTTTGGTTGAAGCGGGAATATCTTTATGTTGTTTAATTTCAGCGTTTCAATCTCCTTTTCAATCTTTGCCCTTTCTGCACCAGACCCAACTACCACAAATTTAACGTCTGTATCTTTCAATAGTGCGGCTGCCTTAACTAGAGTAATTATGGAGTGCGCCATACCAATTGTACCGATATATCCGATCTTGAAGCCATCTCTTAGGAATTCGGAAAGACTCTGATTTATAATTGCAGTATGGTTAGTAAATTGATCAATTGATACACCGTTGTATATAACTTCTATCTTTTTAGGTGGAATGCCTCTTTTAACTAAATTATCCTTAAAAGACTTTGTAACAGAAATAATTTTTGTTGCATACTTGTAAAGATCAAGCTCTAACCTTTCGAGAAAATTTATAATAGTCTTATTTGTTAATGCACCTACTGCTACAATTGATTCTGGCCAAATATCCCTTAATTCAAGGATCAAAGGTCTTTTCCTTATTTTAGAAATATATTTACCTGCAAGACCGCAGAAGAATTGAGGAGTAGTTGCTATAACTACATCAAATTTTATTCTGGAAAAAGTTACATATAAAATTGACTCAAACATATATATGACATAATTCAAAGTCCGTAAAATAAATCCTTCATTAGGTGTAATGAATGTCCATAACCTTATAACATTTATCCCATCTACATTTTCTTTTTGAATCAGTTTATTTTTATATCCCTTAAATATTTTTCCATCGGGATGATTGGGAAAATTAGTAATAACAGTTACATCAATTTCCTTAGCCCAAATTTTACAGTGGTCGTAAGTCCTATTTGCAGGTGCGTTTACCTCCGGCGGAAAGTAATGTGATAGAAATAATATTTTTCTTTCTTTCATGTGTTTGATCAATTATCTGTGGTAATCTGTGGTTTTTCTTTTTTTACCACAGATTCACTCAGATTATTTTTTCACAGATTCACACAGATTTTATATGTGATATTTATTGGTAATTGATTGGAATAAATTTTTATTACTTTATTAGGTATCTTCTTACCAAACTCAGGGCAATACCAGGCATCTTCAATTATAAATTCAAAATCTTGCCTATCGGCAGACAGGTTAAAAATTAAAAATTTAATTTCGACACCCTCCCTGGACAAAACTATATTGTCATG
>JAKBMG010000007.1 GCA_021831685.1 Bacteroidota bacterium
GGGACTCGTTGCGCTCCAAGATGCTTAAGAGAAAAATAAAAAAACACAAAAAGGTTTTGGCTCGAAGACTCGAAAGACATAAGACAAAGACAAAAGACAAAGACAAAAGACAATCGGGCATCTGTAATCTTGGTTGACTGCTTTCGTCCAAAAAAAAAGGCGAACGAAACAAAGGAGCAAAAATACAGCGGTGGAAGTCGCGGAAAGGCAAAAAAAAATAACAAGTTTTATATATGCGTTCCGCTTCGCTGCACTTCTTAAATTGAATTCGTCATTTTTTTTCGCCTTTCCTTCATCGCCTTCCCCCGCTGTAACACAAGCATCGTTTGTTTCGTTCGTCTTTTTTTTTTTTTCTGTTTTATGTTGCTCTGGGGCTTTCGGGGTTTGCGTTTTGGTTTTTGGATTTCAAAAGAATTTTTTTTACAAAATATAAAGGTGACAAAATGATAAAAATTGCGTTGTTAAAAACTCAAAGATGTTCTAAGGGTCTAATCCGCTTAAAACAAATTATCAACAATTCTGGAATCCGTTATTTTGAAGTTCTGCAATATGCTAATAATGGAACTTTAACTTGGGAAAAATTCTATTCCTATCAAGAAGCTTTCGATTATTTCTATTCTATTGTACCTAAAAAATCAAAAAACAAACTAAATACTTTTTTTAATATTATTTGAAAGGTGTTCAAATGAAAAGATTAAATTCTATTGCGTCTCAAGCTTTGCGGCATGGCTGCAATTATTATGGGCTGGTTGATCCCTTAAATGAAAATGGGGAATTCGTTCTTCTGTTTAAAGATTTTGAAAAGTCTCTAAAATTTTGTGGATGGCTGGAAACACATGGATTTCAATTTCATTTCAAATTCAAACGTGAATTTTCAAATGTTTATGTAAAATTTAGTCTCCCATTTTTTGTAAAGAAAAAAACTTTGTTTAAAAGCTATAAACTTTTTCTTAAAAATTATAGTTCCGTTTGCAGCTTTGGCTTTCCTTACGTTCACCCGAATAAACAGAAACCGGCTCCAAAACCCGACCCATCTTATTTAGCCTATTTAAGCAATGATGATTTATATTTTTTGAAACGCGCCGCTAAAAATGAAATACCTTTTGAAAATATTAACCGTATGTAAAATATTTTTTTAACAACGCCGCTGTAAATACAGCGGTAAATTTTAAGGAGTTAATATGAAAAAACAAGAATTATTTGAACAAATAACAAACTCGATTTTATCCGAAATTGAAAACGGAAAATTAGTATGGCGCAGACCTTGGAAACAAGGATTGCCGGCTAATTACATTTCAAAAAAAGTTTATCAGGGAATAAATTTCTTATTACTCTGTCTTGATAACGTTTCACAGCCATTTTACCTTACTTTCTTACAGGCAAAACAAAAACAACTTCACATCAAAAAAGGAGCTAAGGGAAGACAAATAATATTTTATAAAATGCAAAGTAACTTCAGGCAGAATAATAGTGGCGAACTTGAAGAAGATTCTTTTCCAATGCTTCGCTATTCTTATGTTTTCAACCTTGACGATATTGAAGGCTATGAAATCCCGACTCCCACACTTTCAGCGCCTTCTGAATTACTTCAAAATATTATTTTAGTTCATAATCCGGTTATTGAAAATAATACTACACGCTGTTACTATTCAGAAGATCGAAACCTTATTTCAACCCCGGCAGTGAATTCTTTCACAAGTGAAGAAGAATATTTTTCAAGCTTATTCCATGAATTAGTACATTGGACCGGACACAAAAGCCGCTTAAACCGGCAGCTCACACACGACATAAAAGACGATGATTACAGCTTTGAAGAACTCATTGCAGAAATCGGAAGCTCATATTTATGCGGACTTTGCGGAATTGAAAACACACTAAATAACAGCGCAGCATATTTGAACGGCTGGTTAAAGATAGGGAAGATGGATAAATCCTTTATTCCCAAAGCAGCAATTCAGGCACAAAAAGCAGTCAACTATTTAATCAACAAAACCGAAGACGCCGCTTAAAAGCGGCTCTTCCCAGAGGGAAATAAAATGAACGACCTAAAAACCCTATTCGACCAGTGCGAACAAAATAATTGGATACCGCAGCACGACTGTAAAAAAAACCTCAAAATAATTTCTCAGACCCATTCAGTAAATTCAAGTCATAATATAGTAATTGCACAGACCAAGCAATGCAAAATATGCGGAAAGAAATTTGAAGAATCAGACCCAAAAGGAATAAAGTAGCGTTATATCAAAAGGGAAGAGAATAAAATGAACAACATTAAAATCTTAAGGGTCGATATATAGATCAAAAATTCATCCGCCTAGAGTTGTCACTTTGTTTTTCCCCTTTGTCACTCGTCACTAAAGTTTTAAGCATTTCCAATTTATAACGATATAGATATCCCTCCGTTAATTCCAAACCATGAAAATGTTTGGCTAGAGCCGGAATCATTAAGATTAGATTCTTTAGCGTTGATATCTATTGCAATTATTCCCGGAGGAAGATTATACCTAAATCCGATCATAGGTGAATAAATAAAGTTTGTACTATATGAAGCACCAGCTAAAGTAGAACTTGAAAATACAATACCTGCATCAATTCCGATATAAGGCTCTAAACTAAAACCGGGAATGTTTATAAACAATTTAGGCCCGAGAGTAACAGGTATTGAATACATATTAATTCCATTACCAAATTCATGCAGACCGCTATTGGAATAGCTATATTGTGTTTTATATGCCCAATTATCATATCCTATCGATAGCGAAATCCCAACGGGTATTATAGGAATTGAATAATCAATTGAAGCTGAGACTCCATAACCATTATTAACAAGATTACTAAAATTACCAACCGGGATTTGTATCCCGCCATTTAATGTTAAGGCAACTTGAGCGAAAGTTATATTAAAGTTAAACAGAACTGCAGCAAGCAAAATAACAGGGAATAATTTTTTCATAATGAATCTCCTTCAGATAAGTAATGTTAGTTTCACATAATTTATATTATAGTAATTGGACTACAAAAATTGGAACTTAGATCTGAACATTCTAAATCAATTAAAATTTTATTGTGAATATTTAATTATTTATGTGGTTAATAAAGTTTAGAATTGAGACATATAGATTGGTACCCCCGATATAGAGTCCCCCTCTATTATCAGTATTTTAAAAATTCAAGCTTTAGAACCCCACAGCTAAATAATAAAAATAGTAACTGATATAACTTAAGGAATGAATTAATAAAAAACAATTATTATTAAAACCAGAACCTTAATTTTCATTTTCGTAAAGCAACAAATCCATAGATAATTAATTTCTTTTTTCATTTCTCTCTGCAAGCTGATAATTGAAAACTCCCGTGCCGGCACAAATTTTCAACCGACAAAAATTACGCACACCCTCAAAGCCCAAAACTCCACCAAAAATCTTAGCATACTTAGCTTAGTATTTTAGAATAAAACCGGAGTGAATTTAGAGCAGTTATAAAATACCCTTTTGTAAAATACTGACATTTTCGAGTCCCTTTTCGAGTCCTTTTTAGTTTGTGTATAATTCTCTTAAAAGAGAAAAACCTTGCAACATTTTATGTTACAAGGTTTTACAGATGTGCACCTGTAGGGATTCGAACCCCAAACCTTCTGATCCGTAGTCATGAGGATTCTAAAGGTTTTTAGCCCATAAAGCAAACTTTTCCCGAAAGTCCCTACTCCGTCCCTACCGAACAAAGGAGGTTTTCCTATGTTCATTTCTAAATCTAAGAAGTCACCTTTCTACCAGCTTACCTATGAAATCAACGGCAAGCGTACAACCGTTTCAACAAAAACAGCCAACCTTCAAGAAGCCAGTAAGTTCATGACCACCTTTTATGAAAGGGAAGTGGCCCCGCAAACGGAAACTAAGCAACCGCGTTATTCAGAATTCAAATTTATTCTTTTATCCGCATTTGAAAAAGAGTATGTTGAATATATTAAAGCATCTAAATCAAAAAGCTATTTGTCTTCTGTGAATTTATCTTTCAAAATGTTAAAAAGTTTTACTGGCGATATTACGATTAACCGGCTTGAAGTTCGAATATTAGATAAATTTGTCATTACCACTTTTACGCGTACACAAAGAGGAGCTAGCCTTTATTATAGAACTCTTAAGGCTGCTTTCAATAAAGCTATTGCCTGGAATTATTTGTCAGAAAATCCACTAAAGAAAATTAAAGTGCCTAAAATTGCTAAATCATTTCCGGTTTTTATTTCATTCTCTGAATTTCAACTCATTCTAAATAATACTAAAAATGATTATTTAAAAAATATTTTCACTACCGCTTTTTATACAGGTATGCGATTGGGCGAATTACTAAATATGAAATGGAGCTGGATAGACTTTGAGCAAAACATAATTAAAGTTCAGTGTACGGATACTTTCACAACAAAAAGTAAAAAGGAAAGAATCATTCCAATGTGTGCTACTCTAAGGATATTATTTAGGAACCAGTTCCCTAAAGTAAGTGATTTAGATCAAAATAATTTTGTCTTTACCCGGGTAAACGGAATTAAACTCAATGAAGATTTTATAAGTAAGCAATTTAAAAAGTCCGTACGCACGTCAAAGTTAGATGATAAAATTCATTTCCATTCTGTACGGCATAGCTTTGCATCTATGCTGGTTCAAAGGGGGTTGCGCCGTGAAAAGTCTGTGAGATACAAGTGGTTTGAAATAGTCACCATAGTAAAGTATAGCCGACAGCTATGTACCGAGTCTTGCGTGGGTTATGGTAACATACACTGCGAAGCGTAGACAGGAAGAGTGCAGGCCGGAATAAAGTGAAGAGGATAACCTGCCGCCGGCAGGTATTGAAGCTTTTAGAAGTGCCCTATAGTTAATTTGGTTAGATATAAAAAAAGGTGGGAATTGCTTCCCACCTTATTCGGGGTCAGAATGATGAAATAAGGGTCGGTTACTTCATCAGAACCATTTTCTTAGTTTCACTAAATGTCTTACTTCCATCAAGCGAAACAGCTTTGATTGAATAGAAATAGATTCCAGAAGACATTTGGAAACCAGAATTATTTGTACTAAAAATGGTTTCATGGTAACCGGAGGATTGTACTCCATTTACAAGAGTTTGAATTACTGCACCGGTTACATTGTAGACAACAATTTTAACATTACTTTCTTTAGGTAAAGTATATCTGATTGATGTCGAAGGATTGAATGGATTAGGATAATTTTGCGATAACACAAATCCAGTAGGATTTGTTTTTGAAACCGAAACGCCTAATGGACTTCCAAGAGATTTTAGTGCAGCCTGAAGAATTGCAACCGTGTATTTTGCATTATGTACACCCATACTCTTATCTTCAGTTACAAAGTAATATGTATAAATGCCCTTAACAATATTTGGTTGTCCTTTAACCTTCAAAGAATCTGCTATCCTGCTTACAACAGCTCCTGTAGAATCTTTTGGCAGTAATCCTGCTAAAGTATTCAACATTCCTTGAACTTCAGTTTGAACTCCTTCAATAATTCCATTGCCGTCCCAGTCGGCGCTTGCTTTAATATCATTGAATGAGGTAATTGGACCATGGCAGGTAACGCAGGCACCTACTAAATCTTTTGGTGTTCCGCCGGTTGTGTCAGTCATGTTCCATTGGTGACTTGGACTGTTTCCACTTCCAATATTCGCCATGTGGCATGTAACGCATGCATCTGTTACAGACGAGTGAGTCATTAATCCTGTTAAAGAAGAATCACCGTATTGGTATGCATTCTGCCCAAAGAACATATCTGCTTGTGGTCCGTGATGAGGTCCAAAACGGTCAGAGAAACCATAATAAGGGCCAGCGTTTGTAATCGTAGTACTTATGTTTTTGCGGGACTGATGACAAGTCATACATAGTTGACCATTTCCACCCATTCCGGTAGGAACAGCATAACCGTTTTTCAAAGTAATAGGTACTAAGCGAAGTCCAAAATTAGTAGCAACGTGAGGATCATGGCAGACTGCGCAAGTAATATTCTGAGAGCCATCTGCAGTGGTATAACCCGGAGTAGTCTGACTCTTAGTATATTTGAAATAAGCACTACCGCTATGGCATGGGAAGCAAGAAGTAGAAGTAGCATGACTTCCAGCAAGCGGCATAGTTGCATGGTTCGATGCCTCATAATAAGTACCAATCGTGTGATGCGTAGGTGCATCATGGCATTGCAAGCAAACACCTGCATCTAAGGTTTTGCTGATTTTGCTTACATTACCAAAAGATGATGCATGACCATCACCCGGTCCATGACAGGTTTCGCAGCCGATATTAGCAACAGGAGCAGCATTGGAGTATGCAGTATTTGTAGATAATAAATTCCAAGCTGTGGTATCACCTTGCGGAATAAAATATATCCCGCTTTGAAGTGTGTATGTTGCTGCCCATGCTGTGTCATATCCACTTTTATGAGATAGATAACCAAAATTGCCATTATTGGCAGATTGATCATATCCGGTTGTGTGGCATTTAGCGCAACGAGCTATGGAATATACTCCCATTTGTTGACCGTTTACTGGCGCAACTTCTAATTCTCCCGTGATTCCCTCTTTAAAAATATTTGCATGCGGAGTTTGCTGCCAACTTGTAAAAGTCGATGAGTGACAGTTACTACAATTAGGTGCATTTCCCGTAACACCTCTATAAGTACTAACATAGAACGTGTCAGCATCAGTGCTACCACCGTTGACTGTTAAGCCAATAATGTAATTTCCTATAGAGTCAGGAACAAAAGTAATATTTTGAGCTGTTGTGCTACTCAAGATTGTTGTTGTCCCAGTCGGTCCAGACAAAGTCCAAGTAAAAGTATTAACTCCCCCTGTCGTATCGGCAGTTAAATAAACTAGCATTCCACGTGCAACGATATTAATGCCGCTATAAACAGGATTTGTTCCAGCAGGCACTGTACCGAGAGTACGAGGATATATTTGTCTGGTTTTTATATGAGCCGTTTGTGCAGAAGTACTCACTAAGGGCTCGACTGCGAAAAAAGCCAGGAAAAGCAACGATAAAAGTAATTTTAATTTGATCATAGATGATCCCCGATATATTGTTGTTGATTATGTTAACATGACTAATAATTACAACTATCATACCAAAAAATGACTATAGGTTTACCAATATTACGACAAAAATTATTGGTAATTATAAATATAGTTTCCGTTTATTAAGAAATCTAACAGAATAATTTTCATTTGTGGGAGAATGTAATGGATAATTCAGAAAATATAACTAAATCAACTTTAGATGGATATTTTAATGGACTACCGAGCTCGTAAATTGGAAAGGGAATTCTAAGACCTTCTAATATGAGATAAATTCACGCTTTTCTGTCCAGGTATCGGGAATGATATTTAAATTAATTCATTTTTCCCGGGTGGGCATATTCCTGATTTTTATTGAAGATTTGTATAGGCGTTCTGCACGATTAAACTGTCCAAGATGCTATTTATTTGAGCGAGCTTTTGCCAAAAATGGCAAACTTTTTTTTGACTAAATTTTGATAAGAATTATAAACTTGGTGGAGGCTTGTTATAGGCTTGGTAGAAGCCTGGTAGAAATGGGGAAAATTTGAAAAAAAATAGAAAGAAAAAAATCTAAGATCGGACAAAATGTCACAGTGCGATGTGCTAAGAATAATTTGTCAGAATTATTTTTTCTTAGCTTATTCTAAGCTGACAATTTCAAATATAATGAGAATCTCTATTGTGATAGTTTATAGTCAGAAAAATAACCATCAAGTAAATTGTTGTTTTTGAAGTTTGTCACTTTATATGGTAAATTTCAGTTAATAATTTTTCTGATGAACATATCAATTTTAATATAGGAGAAAATTTTTGGAGACTACTTATAAATCGGCGGGAGTTAATATTGAAGCCGGAGATGAAACAATAAAGAAGATCAAAACTCATGCCCGTTCAACTTTTAATAAAAATGTTCTCTCTGATATAGGATTGTTTGGTGGCTTTTATGAATTGAATTTGGTTGAATATAAAAATCCGGTTTTAGTTTCGAGTGTAGATGGAGTTGGCACAAAGTTAAAAATTGCTTTTGCCATGAATATGCATGATACAGTAGGGCAGGATTTGGTTAACCATTGCGTTAATGATATTGCTGTTTGTGGTGCAAAGCCACTTTATTTTTTAGACTATTTAGCTTTCGGGAAATTGAATCCCAACGTAGCAGAAAAAATTGTGGAGGGGTTTTCTAAAGCTTGTAGAGAAAACGGATGTGCACTTATTGGAGGTGAAACTGCAGAAATGCCGGGGTTATATTCAGAAGAAGAATATGATATGTCAGGCACAATCGTCGGGATTGTAGATAAATCTAAAATTATAAACGGCAGCGGAATACAAGCAGGCGACATATTGGTTGGATATTCTTCAAATGGATTGCACACTAATGGCTATTCACTTGCAAGGAAAGTTCTGTTAGAAAAATATTCTGTCCATTCAATAGCAGAGGGGTTAAAGCAAGAATTAGGAACTGAATTATTAAAAATACACAAATCATATTTTAGCTTGATAAACCATCTAAAAGAAAATCTTTTCGTCAAAGGATTTTCTCATATTACCGGCGGTGGAATAGTAGGCAACACGAATAGAATCCTGCCAGCAGGACTTAAATTAGAAATTAATTGGCAATCCTGGCAGATCCCGGATATTTTCAGGCTTATTCAGAATACGGGTAAAATAAATGACGAGGAAATGAGATTGGTTTTTAATTTGGGTATTGGTTTAATAGCAGTTGTTTCAAAAGAGGATGAAAGCAAAATCCTCAAGCTTTCAAAGGAATTTGGCGAAGAAGCCGTTATCATTGGTAAAGTTAAAAGCGTTGCTTAACAACAATTATTATATATATGGCTAAATATTTTTCGGGCATAATCTTATTAAGCATTGTTTTAGTTATTGCCGGATGCGGCAAAGGAATTGCGCCCCTCTCCGTACAAGAAGAACAACAAAAAGCGGGATTTAGCGGCACTATAACTTTTACCGGCACCTGGCCGGATAGCGTGCAAAGAACCCATCTTGTAGTTTTTAAGAGTCCTCTTAGATCTGCCGCAGATTTTAGTATTTTAAATTTGAATTATATCAGCTTATCAATTCCTAACGGTTCAAAAGTCGTCAACTATAGTTCGTTGGATTCCTCATACATTCCGATTGGGGCGGGAGAATATTCCTATGTAGTTGTTGCACAATCCAAAACACCGACACTATCATTAAACCGTTCTGATTGGTATGTCGTGGGAGTGTATTATGCTAACGGAGATACAACACAGCCGGGAAAATTAATTATTCCGTCGAATACTTTAATAAATAATATAAATATTACTTGCGACTTTAATCACCTTCCACCGCAGCCCCCGGGCGGAAATTAAACTTATGAGCTTTTGTAGATGAAAATATTTTTATCAATATTATTTATTTTCCTTGCAGTTGCTTTGCTTAATGCTCAAACGTA
This sequence comes from Bacteroidota bacterium, assembly GCA_021831685.1. Classification (GTDB taxonomy): domain Bacteria; phylum Bacteroidota; class Ignavibacteria; order Ignavibacteriales; family Ignavibacteriaceae; genus FEN-1297. Next base: position 9,485 of record JAKBMG010000007.1, read on the forward strand.
TGAAATTAGCGGTATTGTGTCGGATACTATTGGAAATCCTCTAAATGGTGCAAATATTATTGTCGAAGGGTCGAACTTAGGAACAGCGACAAACTTTATGGGATCATTTTCTATTAAGGGATTAAAAGCGGGAAAGTATTCGCTTAAAGTGTCTAATGTTGGTTATTCGACATTATCAGTCCCGGATTTACAGATAACCGACAAATCTCTAAAATTGAAATTAGTTCTACGCGAGATTGCAATACAATCAGATCAAGTGGTAGTAACAGCAAGTAGATACAAACAAAAGATATCTGATCTTCCCGTTAGCGCAGAAATTATTAAATCTGATTTATTTGTTAAAAAAGACATCACAGATTTAGCTGATGCTTTACGCTATGCTCCGGGCGTAAATATGGTAGACGATCAAATAAGTATACGCGGCTCAAGCGGTTACAGCCGTGGTGCCGGAACAAGAGTATTGATGGAGATTGACGGAATTCCTTATTATACCGGCGATACCGGAGATATAGTATGGGAAGCCATCCCCGTGACCGAAATTGATCATGTCGAAATTATTAAAGGTGCGGCAAGCTCTCTTTATGGTTCATCTGCGATTGGCGGTGTTGTTAATGTGATAACAAAGAATATTTCTTCCACACCTTCGACTTATGTGAAAACAAGTTTTGGCTTTTATGATAAACCAGCATATAGCATCTGGGATTGGTCGAAAGAATTAAGGACTTATACAGGTTTGACTCTTTCGCATTCACAGAGAATAGGAAAGCTTGGGATTTCATTTACTCTTTCACGCTTAGCTGATATGAGTTATAAGCAAAGTGGATTTTACACAAGATACATTGGTTTTATTAAAGGGAATTATAACTTTTCTCCAGTATCTTCGCTAATGTTTTTTGTTAATAGTTTAAACCAGGACGACGGAAATTTTTTATACTGGAAAGATTCCCGTAATGTGCTAATCCCTCCGATTGCAGATGAAGGGCAAAGTGTGCTGTCAGACCGTTATATGCTCGGATTAGAATATAAAGATGTTATTTCTAATGATCTTTTTATTAACGTTAGAGGAAGCTATTATAAGACGAAATGGAGCGATAATACATCATCCGCAAACACTTCTAAATCGAACCAATTCCATGGCGAATTCCAGGTAAATACAAACCTAAACGATAAGACGGTTCTTGTATCCGGAATTGAAACTACTGCTTCGAATGTTACATCCAACATTTTTGGTAACCCGACGGCATTTAGTTTTGGAATTTATTCTCAAGTAGATTTTGAATTTGAATTTCCGCTTACAGTATCAGCCGGTATTCGTTATGATTTAAGCAGGCTTGATACATTAAATACTTCAAATGCTGTATCTCCAAAGATAGGATTCAATTATAAAATATCAAGAAGATTCTCTTTAAGATCTTCATTCGGAACCGGTTTTAGGGCACCTTCATTATCCGAAGCTTTTACGACGACCTCTGCCGGAGGAATTATTATTAAACCCAATCCATCCATAAAACCTGAAAAAAATTGGAACATAGAACTCGGTGCTAATTATCAGATTACAAAATATTCCGACATTGATGCCGCAATATTTCAGAATGAATTTTTTGATTTTATTGAACCCACAGTGGATCCCAAAGACGGATTAGTCTTTTTTAATAATGTTACGCGAGCAAGGATTCAGGGGGCTGAGTTAAATTTGAATAGCAGTTTTTTTGATAATAAGCTCAGCATGTCATTAAATTATATTTATCTTTGGGCAAGAGATCTGCAATTAAATCAGGCTCTGAAATACAGACCGAGGAATTCAGTTACCGCAAGCTTAGATTATTTGCTGAATAATTTTGACTTCGGAGCAGATTTCCGCTACTGGAGCAGGGTTGAGAAAATGGATTTTGAGCTTGTAGATTTGGGACTTCTTAAAGACGGAAGGATGCGTGTCCCTGTTTATGTGCTTGATTTAAGGGCAAACTCTTCATTAAATATTTTTGGAATCCCGGGAAAGATTTCAATCAACGCCAATAATATTTTGAATTATAATTATGTAGAACTAATAGGAAACTTGGCCCCGATACGGAATTATTCGGTTGGCTTAGAATTTTTTCTTTAACATTTCAAATATTAATTTTGTCACAAAACAGAAATATTATGTTTATAGACACTCATGCACATTTGTTTGATCCAAAATATAAAGATGATTTGGATGAAGTTCTGAAACGTGCTGCTGACGCAGGCGTAGGTAAAATAATAATACCCGCAACTGATATTACTACTTCAGAACAGGTAATAGAACTTGTTGAAAAATATGATTTCATTTACGGCGCTGTCGGAATCCATCCGCATGAAACGAAAGATTGGACAGATTCGATAATTGACCGGATAGAAAAATTAGCAAAGCATGAAAAAATTGTCGCAATCGGTGAGATCGGTTTAGATTACTTTTACGATTTTTCACAGAAGGAAAAACAAATCGAAGCGTTCAAAGCGCAATTAGACTTATCGATAAAAATCAATAAGCCGGTAATTATTCACAATAGAGATTCGGATGCTGATATGATGGAAATTATCCGTTCATACGGAAGCACCGATTTGAGGGCTCAATTTCACTGCTTCAACGGTAAAATGGAAGATGCAAAAGAATTAGTAAGAATGAATCACTTCCTTTCGTTTACAGGGAATATCACTTTCAAAAAAGCTGACGATTTAAGAAATATTTTATCATCAATAAGCCTTGAACACATTTTGCTTGAAACAGATTCACCATATCTTACACCCGAACCGAACCGCGGCAAAAGAAATGAACCGGCATACGTTAAGTATGTTGCCGAAACTATTGCACAAATTCATAAGCTAAATATTGAAGATGTTGCCCGGGTAACTTCTTATAATGTTTTTAAGTTTTTTGGAATTGGAGACAAACCGAAAGCAAGCCTGACTTATCAGATCGGAAATAATTTATACCTTAACATTACGAATAGGTGTAATGCTCATTGTACATTTTGCGATCGCCTTGGCGAAGCAGAAGTTAGCGGATATAATTTGAAAATGAGTAAGGATGAAGAGCCGGGAGCTGAAGTTTATTTGGATCAGATCGGTGATCCGACTAAGTATAAAGAAATTATTTTTTGCGGATACGGAGAGCCGACTATCCGCTGGGAAGTCGTAAAAGAAATAGCAAAGCACGTTAAAAGCGCCGGAGGAAAGACAAGGCTCAACACGAACGGGCACGGTAACCTTATCAATAAAAAAGATATTACGCCGGAATTAAAAGGATTAATCGATACCGTTTCTATAAGTCTAAACAGCGGCGATCCGCGACAATATTCCGAAATGATGGGTTTGGATATAAGCTACTTTAATGAAATGGTAGATTTCGCAAAAAGCGCAAAAAGTTATACGGGAAAAGTCGTTATGTCTGTAGTTTCTATTGCAGAAGTAGATATCGAACGAGCAAGAAAAGTAGCTGAAGAAAAAATAGGCGCCGAATTTAGAGTAAGACATTTTTTCTAAGGTGGGAAATTGTGACGAGTGATTTTGAATTTTGAATGAAAGACAAGGATAAGACAGTTTAACGCTAAGACGCTAAGTGCGCAAAGAAAATACTTTTTAATATATATTCCGGTGTAAAGTTTGTTAACTTTTTTCGGGACGGGACAAAGTTGGAAAAGGAGAATAAATGAAATTATGAATGAAGTCAAAGGAAAATTAAATCTGTTAAGAAAAATGAAGGTTACAAAAAAATGAAAGCGGTTCTTATTTTTGTTCTATTCATTATTGTTCCGAACGCATTTTCTCAAAGCGGCACTCAAGAATTAAGGACTAAAATTGATTCGATTTATTCAAACCCATTCTTTTTGAAATCAATTATGTCAGTTGACGTTTTCGATTTGACTGCTAACAAATATCTCTATCAAAGAAATGAAAATTTACTTGTAAGACCGGCTTCAAATTTAAAAATATTAACTACCTCCGCCGGATTGTTATTCTTAACACCTAATTATCAATTCCAAACCACAGTCTATTATTCCGGTCAAATTATCAATGGAACACTTTATGGCAATTTATTTATCCAAGGAGGATGCGATCCGGATTTTTCCACAAAGGATATTGAAAAGATTTCAGCAGAAATAAAATCTATAGGAATTAAAGAGATAACCGGAAATCTTTTCGGGGATATCTCGATGATGGATTCTTTGTTTTGGGGAAAAGGATGGATGTGGGATGACGATCCTTCTACTGATGCACCTTATTTAACACCGCTCGATATAAATGAAAATTCAATTGGAGTGGTGGTAAAGGGGACCCGGCTTGGTAAAAGGGCTTCTGTTAGATTAATCCCTAAGACAGATTTTCTGCATATTTATAATAACTCCGTAACAATTCCGGCAGATAGTCCATCGACATTATCGATTACGCGGGAGTGGATAGATAGAAAAAATAATATTTTAGTAAACGGCGAAGTAAAACTGACAGTGCCCGATTCACTTCAAGATACAACCTGGGTGAATGTTTACAACCCCGAATTATATTTTTTATCTCTGCTAAAAGAACACCTTCAAAATGGCAAAATAAAATTAGATGGTAAAATATATTTTACCGAAACTCCGAATTATGCGATCAAGCTATTTGATATAACTAGGAAACTTTCGGATGTTGTTTTCAATACAAACAAAATCAGTTACAACCTTGGTGCTGAGATGGTACTATATGCGCTTTCCGCTAAATGTTACGGTAAGCCGGCAAGTGCAATAAACGGGATCAAAATGGTTGACAGCCTGATTGCAATAAGCGGATTGTCGCCCGCAGATTATCGTATTGTTGATGGTTCAGGGGTGTCTCATTATAATTTAATTTCTACTGAAACGATAGTTTCCGTTCTTAAATATTTTTACTTCAACCATCCGGATATATTTAAAATAATATACAATTCATTTCCTGTCGCAGGGGTTGACGGCACTTTGCAAAATAGGATGCAAAATTATCCTGTTCAAAATAATGTGCATGCCAAAACAGGTTCTCTTAGCGGGGTTACAAGTCTTTCAGGTTTTGTGAAATCTAAAAAAGATCATCTACTTCTCTTTAGCATTATCGTTAATGATTTTGTGGGCTCCGCTAAAATCGGACGGCAATTTCAGGATGAAATTTGCAATATACTTGCATCAATGAAATAGTAGTCATTTAATTATAATAGCGCGGCGAGCCGCAAGGAAAAATTAAAAAAGAAAAAGTCAGGAAAAATATTCCGTCCCTGCAGGCCCACCTGTCCGGTAGGTTTGACATAAAAAGTCAAACTATGTGTCGCTCCTCCGGAGCTTTAATGCTTTTTCTTTCTTTGATCAACTACTAATGTGTCGCCGCTCTGCGGCTGACTTGATTAGATATAAGGGATTCATCATTTTAATGGCAAAGCACCAGCGGTGCGGCATATTAAGAGAGGTCTCAAAACTGTCTAAAATGGGATTTCTCCCTCCGGTCGAAATGACATTATTTTTATCAGACAAAT
>JAKBMG010000100.1:0-11387 GCA_021831685.1 Bacteroidota bacterium
AATTTTAAGAAGTTGATGCGAAAGCTGAGAACTTTTTTCGTCTTCTTAAAAATATTAATTCAATATTTTTTCCCCGAACAAAAAACGGAATGTGTTGCTTTTTTATTATTCAAATGACTTTTTAAGGATCGACTAAATATTTTTTTTGAGTTAGGTGAGTTATTATTATTATTAAAGGATTATTTCAAAATGCAAAATATAGTTTCTACAATCTTTAATAGATTTTCATCAAAATCCCTTCCATTAGTCTTATTAACTTTTTTGCTAACTAACGTATCCGCTGCACAGGATTTACAAATCGAAAGGAAAGTGGATAACTTACTTTCTAGTATGACATTAAAAGAAAAAATCGGGCAGATGACACAATTTGGCGGAATTAATAAAAAATATGAAGAGATGATAAAGCTGGGGGAGGTCGGTTCATTTTTAGGTGTAAAAGGTGCTGAAAAAATAAATGAGCTTCAAAGGCTTGCAGTTGAAAAATCAAGGCTCGGAATACCGTTGATTTTTGGAAACGATGTAATTCATGGTTATCATACAACGTTTCCTATTCCTTTGGGAGCTGCAGCCAGTTGGAATCCCGAATTAGTTCAGCTGGCAGCTAAGATAGCAGCAGGTGAAGCGGCTCTGGAAGGGACTAAATGGACTTTCGCCCCTATGGTTGATATTGCTCGCGATCCAAGATGGGGAAGAATTGCTGAAGGCGCCGGGGAAGATCCTTATCTCGGAAGCGTAATGGCTGAAGCAGAAGTTATGGGTTTCCAGGGAAATAACCTTAATAACGATTTAAGCATTGCTGCCTGTGCAAAACATTTTGCAGCCTATGGTGCCGCCGAAGCAGGAAGAGATTATAATACAGTCGATATTTCAGAACGTACCTTAAGAGAAGTTTATTTGCCTCCCTTTAAAGCTGCTGTGGATGCTGGAGTTTCTACTTTGATGAGTGCTTTTAATTCGTTAAACGGAATCCCTGCTTCTGCAAACTATCATATATTAACCCAAATTTTAAGAAAAGAATGGGGTTTTACCGGATTTGTTGTGAGCGATGCTAATTCGATTGGAGAATTAATAAACCACGGCATTGCAAAAGATGAAAAAGAAGCTGCATTGAAAGCCTTAACTGCCGGTGTTGATATGGATATGGGTGGAGATGCTTTCACTGGTAATGTTTATTCTCCTAATCTTGCCTCGCTTGTTAAAGAAGGAAAAATTTCAGAAAAATTAATCGATCAATCGGTGCGCAGAATTTTACGGATTAAATTTAGACTTGGATTGTTTGATCATCCTTACACGGATACCCTTTATATTAAAAATCATATCCCGGATCAAAAATTAAGAGACAGTGCAGCACTTCGATTAGCAGAAGAATCAATCGTGATGCTTAAAAATGACAATAATCTGCTTCCGCTTAGAAAAGATTTAACATCTGTTGCAGTCATCGGTCCGTTAGCGGATGATAAATATGATCCGTTGGGACCGTGGAATTGTTCGCCTATCCCGAAAAGAGTTACTACTGTTCTGGATGGCATAAAAAATAAATTATCACCGACGACTAAGATAAAATTTATAAAAGGATGCGATATTGAAAGCAATAATAAAAGACAATTAGATAATGCAATAAGAATTGCCGGGCAATCGGACATTGTAATTCTAGTGGTTGGCGAAGCTGCTAATATGAGCGGCGAAGCTGCAAGCCGAACAAATTTAGATTTGCCTGGAGTTCAAGAGGAGCTTGTTGAAAAAGTTGCCAAGGTTGGAAAACCTACAATTGTACTTCTCATGAATGGCAGACCATTAACAATTGATTGGATTGCTAAGCACATTCCATCCGTTCTTGAGTGCTGGTTTCTTGGCGACCAATCCGGTAATGCAATTGCTAATGTGTTGTTCGGCGATTATAATCCATCTGGTAGATTGCCCGTCACATTTCCAAGATCAGTAGGGCAAATTCCGATTTACTATGATCACTTAAATACTGGGAAACCATTTGAAGAAAATAATAAGTTTACGAGTAAGTATCTCGATTCACCGGTAACTCCGCTTTATCCTTTTGGATTTGGTTTAAGTTATACAACTTTTAAATATGAGAATTTAAAAGTTGAGAAAAATAAAATTAAGATAGGTGGTTCAACAGATGTCTCTATAAATGTTACTAATACTGGTAAAATTAGTGGTTCCGAAGTTGTTCAATTGTATTTGCGAGATCTGGTTGCTAGCGTAAGTATGCCGGTTAAAGAATTGAAAGGATTTCAAAAAATTTATTTGAACCCGGGTGAAACTAAAACGTTAAAATTTATTATAACGCCTAAAATGCTTGAGCTATACGATGTTAACATGAAGAAAACCATCGAACCAGGAAAGTTTGAGGTAATGATAGGCGGAAGTTCTGTTGATTTACTATCTAATTATTTTGAAATAATAAAGTAGTTTATTATAAATAGTCGATCCTTTCGAAGTTACAACAGAAAAGCCGATTGTTATATGGATTATGATTTTGTAAACAAGAAGAAGAGCGAATTAGTTAGTTGTTCAACCTTTTTTCCACTTCTGGGGGGTATCGCCACGCCAAAACAGGCGGAACAGGTTGTTCACAAAATGCAGGCAGTGTTGGAATACGATTACGGGCTGTCAACCTGCGAAAAGAGACCAGAGAAATTTACATACCAATGGGATTATCCAAATGCATGGCCTCCTCTTCAGTACATTGCTATCCAGTCGTTGGACAGGTATGGTTGCAAGGATGAAGCCCGCCGGATTGCAGAGAAATATGTGCGGACGGTGATAAGTAACTACGAGAAGACGGGTGTTTTATGGGAGAAGTACAACGCCGTGACCGGAACAACGAAGGTAGCTGATGAATACAAGATGCCATCCATGGTTGGTTGGACTGCAGGTGTCTTTGTCTTTGCGAGGGAATATTTAATTCATTTAACAAGTAAATAATAAATAAGTTGAGTCAAATTCATTTTAGTTTTTCTTAAGGCCGGGAAGCTACGTTAAAATTACCTTGGTTATCATAAATATTAACTAAAGAAAGAAATACAATGAAAACAAATGTAGTAGTTTTATTTTTATTATTTTCTGTAATATTATTTACAGGATATTCATCAAAGAAAAAAGATGACGCTTTGCATTCAAAATATTTGCGATGCGAAAATTTAATCAATCCCATGGGAATAGATGTTTTAACTCCTAGCCTAAGCTGGCATTCTGAATCGCAGCAAAGAGCACAAAAACAAACAGCTTATCAAATACTTGTTGCAAGTTCTCTTAAAAATCTAAATGCCAATGAAGGCGATTTGTGGGATTCAAAAAAGGTTTATTCTGACAAAAGTGTAAATGTTGCCTATGAAGGCAAGCCATTAACAACTGGTGAGCAGTGTTTCTGGAAAGTTAAGGTATGGGATAAGAATGAAAACGAATCGAAATGGAGCCTGCCTGCAAAATGGAGCATGGGGCTGCTCCATAACACAGATTGGAAAGCTCAATGGATTGGTTTAGACAAGTCATTTCCGGGCGAGATAACAAACCTCTTTCATTCAAAATTAGCTGCAAGATATTTCAGAAAGAGCTTTGAAATTGATCATAATATTAAAAAGGCTACCGTTTATATATGTGGATTAGGTTTATATGAGTTATATATTAATGGTAAAAAAGTTGGTGATCAAGTCTTTTCGCCAACCGTATCTGACTATTCGAAGAGAGATTATTATAACACCTTTGATGTTACCAATCTTATCGCAAAGGGAGAAAATGCAATTGGAGTTGTGCTTGGGAATGGACGTTTTTTCAGCCCAAGGCCACTACCGTTCTCCAATTGGTATGCTATTACTAATTATGGTTTTCCCAAATTGTTGTTACAATTGGAAATTGAAATGAAGGACGGCTCAAAACAACTTATTGTTAGTGATAGCACTTGGAAAGTTACTGCAGATGGTCCCATCCGTGCAAATAATATATATGACGGTGAAGTATATGATGCCAGAAAAGAAATGCCCGGGTGGAACAGAGCAGGATTTAATGATTCTAATTGGATGCATGTACAATTGGTAAAAGCGCCTTCCAATAATATTGAAGCACAGCCAAACCCAAATATTAAAATAATGGATATTGTTCACCCTGTTTCAATTACTGAAATTAAAAAGGGTGCATATATTTTTGATATGGGACAGAACATGGTTGGCTGGGCACAAATAACTGCAAAGGGAACCAAAGGGACGACTGTTAAATTACGGTTTGCAGAAAGACTTAATGAAGATGGATCCCTTTATACAGCAAATCTCCGAAGTGCAGAAGCAACGGATACATATATCTTTAAGTCTAAAAGCGAAATCACTTGGGAACCAAGCTTTACTTATCATGGTTTCCGGTATGTTGAAGTGACAGGACTTTCTTATAAGCCAAGTCTGAATTCAATAGTAGGAAAAGTAGTATATGATCAAATGGCGACAATAGGTCATATTGAAACATCTAATAAGATGCTTAATGCTATATACAACGCTGCATATTGGACGATTAGAGGCAACTATAATGGAATGCCTACTGATTGCCCTCAGCGCGATGAAAGAATGGGCTGGTTAGGTGACCGTTCAATGAATTCTTATGGTGAGAGTTATATTTTTGATAATGATTTACTGTATACAAAATGGATGACAGATATTTCAGACGCTCAAAAAGACAGCGGGAGCATTCCTGATGTAGCCCCGGATTATTGGCCGGTTTTCAGCGATAATATGACATGGCCTTCGTCAATTATTATAATCCCGGATAATCTATACAGACAATTCGGTAACCTTAAAGTAATTGCCGACAATTATGATGCTATGAAAAAATGGCTTTGGTATATGCGCGATAAATACATGAAAGATTATCTTCTTCCAAAGGATACTTACGGAGATTGGTGTATTCCTCCAAAAGATCCCAAAATAATTCACTCCACTGATCCGGATATGATTACGCCGGGAGATTTTATTGGCTCAGCATATTTTTATCATTGTTTAGAATTAATGGAAAATTACGCACGCCTTCTTGACAATAATGAAGACATACAAGAATTTGGTACTCTAGCAGCTAAAGTAAAGGAGGCAATAAATGCAAAATACCTTCACAAAGATAGCCTATCTACCGGTCAGGCAGGTCTTTATTATGCAAACAATACTGTAACTGCAAATACGCTAGCGCTGTATTTTGGAATAGTTCCAAAGGAAGAAAGGGGAAAAGTTTTTGATAATATAGTTTATAAAATAGCTCATATTTTTAATAACCATATAAGTACAGGTCTAGTTGGAGGACAATGGATTATGCGAACACTAACAAATAATGGTAGACCTGACTTAGCTTTTAAGATTGCAACAAACAAAGATTATCCGAGCTGGGGATACATGATTGAGCAAGGAGCCACAACAATTTGGGAGTTATGGAACGGGAATACCGCTGATCCGGCAATGAACTCCGGCAATCATGTTATGCTACTTGGTGATCTTATTATCTGGTATTATGAAGATATAGCAGGAATTAAATCCGATCCAGCTAACCCGGCATACAAACATATTATAATGAAACCATATCCTGTAGGTAATTTAAGATTTGTAAAAGCAGGATATTTATCAAAGTATGGACCCATTAAGAGCGAATGGCATTTGAGTGGCACCCAATTTAACTGGGAGATAAAAATTCCTGCTAACACAACAGCTACCATTTACATCCCTGCCGAGAAGGAAGGGGACGTTACAGAAAGCGGAAGAAATGCATCAAAAGTTGAAGGTGTAAAATTCATAAAGCTTGAAGACGGCAGAGCTGTTTATGAGATAGGTTCCGGCAGCTACCATTTTATTTCAAGGGACTGCAATATTGGATTTAACTAAATCAAATTAGTTGCAACTTCCAATATTGCCTCTAACAAATAAAAAGAAAGGTTTATATATTGTTCCAAAATCAATTATCAAACAGAATAATTAAATTTATTTTCTTAATATTTATTTTATTGTGGAGCGATGGTTTTTCACAAGAATCATCTTCTGTAAAAGGAAAAACTGACTTGCAGGTAAAAATATTTCCGGTAAAAGATGAAGCCGGTCCACAGAAGCAAGCAGTAGATTACCGTTATTCTCCTTTGTACTGGCAATCCCCAATTTGTTTGCCGGATGATCCTCACAAAACGCTTGTCGGGTCAAAAGGTGAGCTGTTATATAATTGGTTGAATAAATTCAATACCCGAATTGAGGCAGGATTAAACGGAGAAAAACCTTCTGCATCAGTTCATCAATATTTATTGGATGCAAGGATACCTATAATAATAACAGAAAAGAAAGGCAACGAATTATTATTGCAGGAAGAGGCATGGGCTAGGGTTCCGGATCATATCACAACATTAAAGGAATTAGACACAAGGATAAAGGAATGGGCACCGCGCAGGGTGGATTATTTACTATTAGAAATAAAAAATACAAGCTCAGTTACAAAGAAAGGGCAGATTTTTTTAAAGATTCAAAATAATGAAAGACTAAGCCTGAGCGGTGAGAATAACCTTTTGACAGAAACAGATTCGGCTAACTTAAAAAAGATGATAGCCAGATTTGATCCGGCAGTAGAATCTATAGGAGAAGCCGGAGATTCGCTAACGCTATACTTTCCAGAACAAACATTAGCGCCGGGAGATTCATTTAAAGTCTTGGTTACACTTTATCCGGCTATATTTGATACACCCTATAATGTTGATCCGTCTTTTAAGAAAATTTACATGGAATATAGTGAGAATGCCTCGGTTAAGGAGTTAATGCTTATTCCAGCGTCACTTAACCAGGCGCAAGGAGAACTATCTCGCGCTGTAAAATTCTGGCAACAGGTAGACATGCCTTATGGGCAGATAACGGTTCCGGATATCGGTATGCAACGGTTGCTAGATGGTAGTATCAGGAATCTATACCAGGCTCGCGAAATAAAGAACGGACATCCTAAATCTCAGATCGGGCCTACAATGTATCGCGGCTTGTGGGCAGCAGACGGCGCATTTATAAGTGAGGCGCTTACGTATCTTGGCCGCTGGAATGAGGTGAAAACACAAGTGGAAGGGCTGCTTAACAGTGAAGAGGGCCCATCTGCCGGTCCTGTATTTTCAAAAATAGCAGGTTTGCATTTATGGATGTTATGGAGGGAGGCACAGCTTACCGGAGATTGGAAATGGCTTGAGAAACTATGGCCCAAAGTTGTTAATGATGTAAATAATATAAAAAAGTTTCGTGAAATGACCGAAAGTGATTCTACCCAGGCTAATTATGGACTTATGCCAATAGGAACCGGAGATGGAGGTCTAGGCTGGTTGCACCGCGAGTATACAAATGTTTACGGCACCCTTTACGGTTTAAAAGCAGCCCTTTCGATAGCGGCAAAACTGAATAAGCCTGAATTAGCTAATTGGAAGGCTGAGTATGAAAACTATTGGAAAGCATTTGACAAAGCCAGAAATCGAGATAAGCTTTTGGATTCAAAGGGTAATGTATATGTTCCTGTAACAATGTATAATGACGAAGGGCTGGTTCCACAAGCTGACATCGCAGGTAACATAACCTTTCCTATTAAAATGGTAAAGGAACAGCCTCAGCTTCCGCAACGAGGTTGCTGGACTTTTTTGCAATCCATCTATCCGGGAGAAATATTTTCTAAGAACGATACGTTGATGCTCGGTACTTTGCACATGCTGGATGGAACCGTGAGAGAAGGTCTAATATTAGGGAGCGCGTGGTTAGCACATGGTATATGGACATATCTTGGGGGTATGTATGCAGAAGCACATCTGTGGCTTGGTGATAGTAAAAAAGCTGTTTCGATTATGTATGTATTTGCTAATCATGCAAGCCCTATGTTAGATTGGGTCGAAGAACAATATCCTGTCGGCGAGCAGCTCGGAGAGTCATACGGGGGTGACATGCCCCATAATTGGGCAAGCGCCGAGTTAATCCGGTTGGTGCGTAATTTAATGATTCTGGGAAAGGGAAAGGAACTCGATTTATTGGAAGGTATGCCAAGCTCTTGGGCAGAACCCGGGAAAGTAACCAGGCTTCAAAATATTTCAACTTCTTTCGGAGATGTGAACCTTACGGTAAAAGTTGATGATGATGGTTCAATGGCTCATGTTACTTTTGATCTGAATGCAAGAGAAATACCTGAGAAAATAGTTGTTCATCTGGAATCATTTGAGAAGCCAATCTGGTCAATCAAAGAGGGGAACACATATCTAAACCCAAATAACAATGTTCTGGAATTAACAGGGGAAAAAGTCACACTTGATATAAGATTCAGACACGGAGTTGAACAACGATATGTAAGCCCGGAACCAGGCTTTGATAATGTTCCAAGTTATAAATGAGTATTTGTTAAATTAGTACAAATATTGTTTTTAATAAGAAACTTATAAAGGATAATAAGATTATATGCTACACAATTCAATTAGTAAGCCCAAACAAAGTATACAACTGAACAATTGGTTTCTTCAGGGTAAAGATATAATTAATTCGGAAAAACGGATAAAACACCTTAAGGAAGTATTCGGCGATGAAGAATCGTTCAAAAAGCTTGACCCTGAAAAGGTTGTTTACAGTGTTCAGTCTTACTTGCCGGTTAAAGAGGGGACTCCGGGCGGGTTATATTTTGGTACAACAACAATTCAGCCGGGTAAAGTAGGTAATGAATATTTTATGACTAGGGGACATTTTCATGCTAATTTAGACAGGGGGGAATATTATTGGGGGGTTCAGGGGGAAGGAATGCTGATATTAATGGACAAGAACAGAAACACATGGGGTGAGATAATGTCTCCGGGCAGTTTACATTACATAGGCGTTAACATAGCCCACCGGGTAGCCAATATGGGATCTACAGCATTGATATTCGGCGCATGCTGGCCATCCGATGCAGGGCATAATTATGAGGAGACTGAACAAAAGGGATTCTCATCACGGTTGGTCGAAATCAATCATAAACCTCAATTAATCGATTCCGAATTACCATTATGGAAAAAACAATAGCAATTGATTTAGGAGGAACCCGAATTAAAATAGGGCTTATTGAAAACGGAGCGCTTATTAAAAGTTCTGTGGTAGATACGTTTTCGACGGGTGGCTTTATACAGAGGATCCCGGTTTTGGAAAGAGAAATTGACCAACTTTTAGTTGACTGCAGTTTGACAAAAGCTGAATTGAGCGGGGTTGGCCTTTGTCTTCCCGGAATCACAAACTCAGTTGAAATGAAGTTAATCTCGATAAACGAGAAATTTAATGATGCGGTAGATTTTGATTTTACCGCATGGGTACAAAGTAAATGGGGTTTGCCTCTTTTCATTGAAAATGATGCCAGGGCTGCGCTCGTTGGTGAATGGAAATATGGAGCAGGTCAGGGATATGATAACATTGTAATGATCACCCTTGGAACCGGGTTTGGCGGCGCAGTGTTGATAGAAGGTAAGCTATTACGCGGCAAACATTATCAGGCAGGCTGCCTGGCAGGCCATTCCACGGTTAATTTTAACGGTAAAATATGTAATTGTGGAAATATAGGTTGTGTGGAATCTGAGGCATCAACCTGGCGATTGCCCTCGATGGTAAAAAATCACCCGCTTTTTTCAGAAAGCAAGCTCTCTCAACTTGAACTAATTGATTATAAACAGGTATTTTATTATGCTCAAGAAGGAGACTTTTTATCGAAGGAAATAGTTAAGCATAGCCTGGAAGTTTGGAGCGCCGGAGTAGTAAATCAAATTCATGCATACGATCCGGAATTGGTTATTATTGGAGGGGGTATAATGAAAAGCGGTTCACTAATTTTATCATATATCTCATCGATAGTCGATAAACACGCATGGACGCCCTGGGGTAAAGTAAAAGTTGTGGCTGCCCGGGATATGGACTGGGCGGCATTAAAAGGAGTAAGCTATTTATTATATGAAATGTTAAACAATTAGAAAATATAGATGTCAAAATTTAATAAGCGCCCATTGATTGAAGTAAAAGGAAATTCCCTGGTAGTTAGTGGATGGAGTAATATAACTAAAAAAATTATTACTCATACCGGAAATATTAATGATAAAGTTAAAATTATCGCCGTAGAGTTTTACCAGGGTGTCCTAGAAGATGAAGTTACGGATGCGCTAGTAAACGGCATTAAGCCCAAGCTGGTTATCCGGACTAATGATTTAATGTACCCTGAAGAAACAATCAGGGGAATGGTTTACCCGGATGTAACTGAGGATCGTATTTTTGGATACCTCACCCGGCTAAATATCGATGCCTATTTTGATTCTGAAAAAATCGCTCAAACCCAAAATATTATAAAATCAATTACTAACGGAATTGTTTTGATTGTTGGCATAGGGGCAGCTTATGTAGTTGATAAATATGATGTATTGATTTATACCGACATGGCTCGATGGGAAATACAACTTCGTATGAGGGAACATCTGGTTAATAATATAGGTGTAAAAAACAAAGATGTTGACGATTGGATGTTGCTGTATAAACAAGGCTTTTTTGTTGATTGGCGCGTTTGCGATCGTTGGAAAAAAAAACTGATGCATAGTTGGGATTTTGTTCTTGACACCAACAATCGCAATGAGCCTAAAATGGTTGAGGGAAAAGCAGTACTGGCTGGTTTAAAAACATGCATTAACCGCCCGTTCAGTGTTGTTCCGTTTTTTGACCCGGGTCCCTGGGGAGGACAATGGATGAAAGAAAAATGCAATCTTGATCCATCGGTTGAAAATTATGCATGGTGCTTCAATTGTGTGCCGGAGGAAAATAGTCTTTTGTTAAAGTTCGGTGAAAATGTTATAGAAATACCATCCATCAACCTGGTGTTTTTTGACCCTAAGAATTTATTGGGGGATGCGGTTCATGGCAGGTTTGGCGATGAATTTCCGATCCGCTTCGACTTTCTTGATACTATAGATGGCGGGAATCTGAGTTTGCAGGTACATCCTCTTACCGAGTATATTCAGGAAAAATTCGGGATGCACTATACCCAGGATGAAAGTTATTACATTCTTGATGCAAAACCCGGTGCGATTGTTTACCTCGGATTAAAAGAAGGAATAAAACCGGAGCAAATGATTCGTGATTTGAAAATTGCGCAAGAGGGAGATACTTCCTTTAACGCCGAAAAACATGTACAAACCTGGCAAGCTAAGAAGCATGATCATTTTCTAATACCGGCTGGTACTGTCCATTGTTCGGGGAAAGATAGTATGGTGCTTGAAATCAGCGCTACGCCTTATATATTTACTTTTAAATTATGGGATTGGGATCGTCTTGGTATTGATGGCAAACCCCGCCCGATAAACATAGAACATGGGGAAAATGTGATCCAGTGGACCTGTACAGCAAAATGGGTTAGGGAAA
>JAKBMG010000100.1:11397-14955 GCA_021831685.1 Bacteroidota bacterium
TTGGGTAGAAGAGCGTACGGGTTTGCACGAACGTGAATTCATTGAAACAAGGAGACATTGGTTTTCAAAACCGGTTGTTCATCATACCAATGGAGGAGTCAATGTATTAAACCTGGTTGAAGGCAAAGAAATAATTGTTGAAAGTCCTACGGGCGCTTTCGACCCTTTTGTAGTTCATTATGCGGAAACATTTATCGTTCCGGCTTCAGTAGGTACATATAAAATTAGCCCTTCGGGCGAAAGTAATGGTAAACAATGCGGTACAATTAAAGCTTGGGTGAGATGTAATCCCTAACGCGGCAAACCTCAATGTTGAATTATGAATGAGTCTGGTCTAAAAAGCTAATTTTAAGTAGCCATGCTTTTTAGTCTTATTTTTGAAAAAAAACTATTAATTTATTTTTTTTTGGT
Organism: Bacteroidota bacterium; assembly: GCA_021831685.1. Lineage (GTDB taxonomy): Bacteria > Bacteroidota > Ignavibacteria > Ignavibacteriales > Ignavibacteriaceae > FEN-1297. Next base: position 11,809 of record JAKBMG010000100.1, read on the forward strand.
GCTATTAGTCCAAAAAAAATTGTGTAATATTTTTTTATTTGAGTTTTACATTTTTTTATTCGTTCTTTGACTTACCTTGACCTAAACGACACTCTTTTCCCTCTGTTTTTAGGCAGCTGCTAGCGCTCGTTCTAGTTCTTGTGCTCTCAGGTAACGATAGATTCTACCAAAGTTCACACTTATCCCAACGGCAAAGGCAAATATCGCCGTTTTGAACAAACCTCTGACTTTTAGCTTTCGGTTGTTCATCTTTCTTGCGAACTCTGAAACTGTTGCTTCAACGTTTGTTCGTAAACTTCTTCTTTCTTTGGGTATCTTTTGTATGCTTGCCAACCGCTGCTTTTTAAGATACTCTTTTTCTAAAAAATAATAGACTTTGGCAGTTTTCTTTTTTGTTAACTTACACTCTGAAGCAAGAGAACAAGAAGAGCAAATACCTAAATCAAACTCTGCTTTGAAGCGCTTTCTGGTAAACTCTGGCTCGACAGTTTGTTTTGGACAGCTAACTAAATATTTATCCTCACTAATTTGTTCTATATTAATTTCTACTCCACTGCTTTGTATTCCTCTTATTGCTGTCTGTATTGGAGTAACTGAATGTTTATCAAACTTTACATCGTTGTCTTCACTGCCATAGGCGCCGTCAAAATGTAGCTCGCTTATATCCGGCGTCTTTTCCTTGACTATATCTATTCTTTCATTTAATTCTTTGCTGTCATCTATGTTGTTGGCGTGAACCGATATATCCGTAACTAAATTTATTGGATTTTCCGGATTGCATGTCTCTACGATATTTACTGTTTGTCCATAAAACTGCTTGTTGTTTTTCTTTCGGTAGGTTGTATCTATATCATCCGGTGATTGTATGCAACTGCTCGTTAATTCCTCTGAAGACTTGATGATTATTTTTTCTTCAACTTCGGTAAAGTGCTCTAAATATACCCTCTCAAATGTTTTGAAAATATCAACTCCGCCATCGGCGGATTTATATTTTGGCTTTAGGGTATCGTTTATTTCTTTATAAACTTTTCCAACTTTCTCAAGTTCGGAAGGGATAGCATCCGTATCGAGCCGGTAAATAAACTGTCCCGATGTTTTCTTCACATAAGCAGAAAAGAGTTCTTCATACTGCCTCTGGTCTTCTTGACTTATTACGCGGTATATTCTTATAAGCATTTCCACCAGTAGTTGAAGTCGGCTGTATCTTCTTATATTAGAGGCGGCTTGAAATGAATCTGTCCTTTGAATATCTGTTCTTATTTTCAGTTCTTTTAGTTGTTTTTCCGTTAAATTATCGAATACTCTTTCAAGAAGGTTTATTCCGGTCTCAATAAAATATGTGTTAAGCTTGTTTTGAAAATTAAATAATGATGCTTCAGAAAACGGGACTTCCTCTAAGGTCTGCAAGCCAAGAGCTGTTTTGGTCAACAAATTAAACTTTATGCTGTCGAATAATTTTTCGTATGTTAGTTTATGTCTGTGCTGCAGTAATATTGCTGAGACCAGGCAATTAACCGGAACATTCGGACGACTGTCTATCTCTGAATATAAACAAGCAAAGTCTTCTTCTTTTATATTGCAGAAAATCAGTTCATAGATTTTTTGTTCTTCAGATTCCTGCAGTTCTTTTGCCATTTTGGGAGATACTATATTCGTAAATCCAAATATGTCTGATTGCATGTGTTTGGTGTTTTTTTTGAACATTTTTTAACTAATAATGAGTAAATTTGCTTTCAGGAATTTATTTAAAAATTTACTCTAATAAAAATTTTTATGAAATTATTGTGACCTTTTTAGAGTGAACTCATGAATAAAGCGCAATGAAATTGAGGAAATTTATCTTTCGAAGAACTATCCATGTGAAAGAGAATAAAAACAAATGAAAGAGAAAAATAACAAATTCCTTATCCTGACAGCTCTTGTGGCAGCGCTCGGCGGATTGCTTTTTGGTTTCGACACAGCAGTTATCTCCGGAACGACCCCATTTATTCAGCCATATTTCTCCTTGAACGATATCGCTTTGGGATGGACAGTCAGTAGTCTCCTTGTCGGGTGTATTGTCGGAGTAATATCATCGGGTAAACCAGGAGACCTGTTCGGACGTAAGAACACATTAGTTGTTGCTGCATTATTATTTTTAATATCAGCTCTGGGATCTGCATTATCAACCCATTTAGCAAACTTTATTACTTTTCGGTTTTTTGGCGGAGTAGCAGTTGGAACTGCTTCGATGCTTTCACCCATGTATATTTCCGAAATAGCTCCTGCTGATAAACGAGGAGCGCTTGTATCACTAAACCAACTTGCCATTGTAATTGGAATTTTGCTAGCATTTTTTTCTAATTATTTATTAGCAGGAACGGGAGAAAATTCATGGCGCTGGATGTTTGCAGTTATGGGTATGCCTGCATTGTTATTTTTTATTACATTGCTTTTTGTTCCCGAAAGCCCGCGTTGGCTGATTCAAAAAAACAAAAAAGACGAAGCCTATTCTATTCTAAAAAAAATTAGCGGTGTTGATATTGCCAAAGTAGAACTTCAAGCAATTGAGGATTCAATTGCTCAGGGAGTTAATGGAAATTACAAAGAAGTATTTTCAAAAGGCATGAGGCCTGTTTTGTGGATCGGAGTCTTGCTGGCAGTCTTTTCGCAACTTACAGGCATAAATTCCATTATGTATTATGCACCAATTATTTTTAAAAATTTGGGAAATGGCACTGGTTCTGCTTTAATTCAAACGGCTGTTATCGGGGGAGTTAACTTCTTATTTACCCTAGTGTCTCGTCATATTTGTAATGTCGTATAATATTTAGTATATTGACTCCGTCAAATAAAAAAATGAAGGAGTTAAAATGAAAAAATATAAGGTCACATTAACCAAGGAAGAACGTGAAGAATTAGTTTCAATAACTCAGAAAGGCAAGCACCGATCACAAAAAGTGTTGAATGCTTTGATATTATTAAATTGCGATGAAGGAGACTTTCAAGAAAATCGAAATAAGAATATAGATATTGCCAGGGTATTACAAATAAGCATGAGGAAAATCGACAGAACAAAAAAGAGTTTTGTAGAAGAAGGAATAGAAATAACCTTAAACGGAACTAAGGGTCAAAGAGTATATGCAAAGAAAGCCGATGGTGATTTTG
>JAKBMG010000017.1 GCA_021831685.1 Bacteroidota bacterium
ATTTTAGCATTCTCCTCGAAAGTGGAGCCGTCCTCATTTATATCCGGAATATCCAAGCCTAATAATGATACAATTTTGAATTCCTTCTCTCCAAGGATTTCAGAGACTTCAATAATTTTCCCTTTATTCTTCGAAGCAAAAATTATATGATTCATCTTTGGGAAATCCTTGTTCTGACCTTATAAAAAATATTTATAAGAGCACCTACCGACGTCATAGAATTTAAGATTGAAAAAACCATATCCCCTAAGAAAAATGAATACAGCATAAGGGAAAAACTACCTATACTATTTAGAACTAAAAAATATCCATTTACCCTGCAATGTTTTTCTTTAATCGTATCAAAGGTTTGGGGTACCCAACTTGCCGCTAAGGTAACTAATCCTATATACCCTATTATGTGCATTATGATTCCGTAATTTTATAATAATAAGAATTTTGCGTTAATTAAAAAGTACTAAGATCTTGATTCATTCAATATATCTTCTGTCACCTCAAAGGCATATCTTAGGTGAGGGATCACAATAGAACCGCCTACAATTAGCGCCACGTTAAAGCTTTCATAAAGCTCCTCTTTAGTTGCGCCTTCTTGAATTGCTCTGTCGATATGATAAAAGATGCAATCGTTGCAGCGTAAAACCATTGAAGCTACAAGCCCCATCAATTCTTTTGTTTTAGAAGGTAAAGCGCCGTTAATATAAGCCTTATTATCCAGGGCAAAAAATTTATTAAAGTCTCTAAAGCCAGAATTTAAGATTTTATCATTCATATCAACACGATATTTTCGCGTATCTGATGTAGTTTTTTTCATCTAATTTTCGTCCATTACTTTGATTTTTTAGTTGGTAAATATACTGCTCAAGATTAGAAACTAAAACTGAAATAAGATTTGATTAAACAAAAGTGAGCGGGGTGTTGGAGCCATGGAACAATGGAGTAGTGGAGATTTTAGTTTAGAGTACTTTAGCCATTTCATAGTCATCCATTATAAAGCCTCCACCAATATCCTGAACAATTGAGCCAAGATTCTTGAAGCCAATTTTCTCATAGGCTTTTATACTATTAATATTATTTTTATTTACTGTTAGGATTATTTTCTTTAATCCTTTACCCTTGGCTAAATCCTCTACAAATTGAATGGCTTTCCGTGCAAACCCTTTTCCACGTTCACTGGATTTTATATATATTTTACTTAAGAAAAGATCGTTAACTCTTGGTATTACACTGAGATATCCGATTGACTTATTATTTTTTCTAATTATAAAATATTGATATCCGCTTCTTATTTGTTCAGCAATTGCCTCTCGAGATTGAAATTTTTCCAGCATATACCCGACCTGATCTTTGCCGATAATTGGCGTATAATGCTCAGTCCATATTTCTTTTGCTAATGTCTCTACAACTACTATTTGACTTTCGGTGATAACTTCTTCAAACATTTTTTGATTCGACAAAATATTGATATCCATTCCGGTATTTTTATAAATGACAAACTTTGTAGTGATTGAAAGATTTTCTATGGCAATTCTATAAAAAAATATCCCGGTAGTCAAATATAATCTCACACCGGGATAATTTAGAAATCTAATACAATAGACTGTTACCAAAGCTACCTAATTAGAAGCCCAATTGTATACATCATAAGCGCTGAAAGACTCTAACAATCCTCCATCAACTGATTCAACTTTGCCAGGATTATAAGAAACTGTCACAACATCTTTTTGAGTAAAAGGAGTGTCAATTGATAAAATGATTGTAGTATTGTCATTTTTCTTTATAGATGCACTAATCTTTTCCGGAAAAGGAGAGCCGTTTTTGTTTAAAGAGAAACTTTCTCCGGAGATTGATTGGTTTTTCATTGGTTTATTGAATGTCAATTCTAAATGCTTCCCATCTTTTTTGACAATTGCAGACATCAGTATAGGATTAGATCCTTTTGCTGAATTAGCAAAAGATGTAATGCCGTATCCATAAGGAAACAAAGGATGGTAAACACTATCACCTACGTTAATCGGCAGTTGGTTCATACTGCTGAACCAGGTATGAGAAAGCAATCCTTTAGGAGCATAATCACCAAAAAGCACATCTGATACGCCTTCGCCTTCCGTACCCGGCAGCCATGCAGCTATTATTGCATCCGAGAAGTGTAGTATGGGTTCAAGAATCATAGGCCTGCCGCTTATTAAAATAACAACAACCGGATTTCCGTAGCTTTTCATTTTTTTGACTAAGTCGATATCGGACTTTGATAAACTGAGATCGGTTCTATCGCCTCTACCTTCAGCATAAGGCTTTTCACCTATTATCACCACAGAATAATTTGCTTTTGTATTTGAGAAATCTCCTGTAGCTGAATAATCAATTTTATCCTCAGGGGCTTCGGCTCTCATTCCTTGCAGAATAGTAGTACCGGGAGTAACGTCTCCTCCCTTGCCCTGCCACGAGATAGTCCAACCTCCGCATTGGTAGCCGATATTATCAGCATGATCGCCTGCAACAAGAATTCTTGCATTAGATTTAGGAACCGGCAAAACACCGTCTTTTCTTTTTAAGAGTACTAAAGACTCTCTAACGCACTGGCGAGCTACCTGGCGATGGCTATATGAGCCGACGGAATCAATTAATGATTTATTTGCATAAGGTCTTTCAAATACTCCAAGCTCAAATTTTATTCTCAGAATACGGGAAACTGCGTCGTCAATACGGGACATGGGAATCTTTCCCGCACTAACAAGGTCGTTCATTGCTTTATAAAAATCTTTATAGCGCAGGGGCAGCATCACCATGTCAATACCGGCATTTATTGATTTATCGACATCTTCCTCATAATTGCTACCCAATTGGTCTATAGCAGCCCAATCCGAGACTACGAATCCCTTGAAGCCTAATTCATTTTTCAATACATCTGTAAGCCAATATTTATTTCCGTGCATCTTCTCACCATTTATACTACTATAAGAAGCCATGACACTGCCCACACCGGCCTTTATTGCAGCAATATAGGGAGGTAAGAATAATTTCCTTATAGTAGCTTCGTTGTCAATAGTATTGCCCTGGTCTATTCCATCAAAAGTTCCCCCATCTCCCAGATAATGTTTAGCGCAAGCCAAGATACTAGTACGCCCCGACAGTGTATCGCCTTGGAAGCCTTGAATTTCAGCGGCGCCCAATTCTGCTACTAATTCCGGAGACTCGCCAAAACTTTCATAAGTGCGTCCCCATCTTTCGTTTCTGACAACAGCAATACAGGGCGCGAATGTCCAGTTAATACCGGTAGCCGCAAGTTCTTCTGCCGTAACCCTTCCCTCTTCTTTAACAAGATTAGGATCTCTTGTACAGCCCATACCAATATTGTGCGGAAAGATTGTAGCTCCATAGATATTATTATTACCATGGACGGCATCTATACCGTATATGATAGGAATCTTCAACCTTGTGTTTAAGGCATAACTTTGTAGAGAATCATACAAGCTCGCCCAGGTATTGGTCTTATTATCTCCGAGGTCGGAGTCACCGCCACTTAAAATAGAGCCTATAAAATACTTTGTAATATCGGATTTATTATTTATTATACCCGTATGATCGACTTGCATTATCTGACCGATTTTCTCCTCCAAAGTCATTCTGCTCAAAAGGTCTTCAACTCTTGTCTCAACCGGCTTGGTAGAGTCTAAATATACTGGAGTTGTAGTTTGTGCAGATAATTTGACGGTAAGAGTAAACAATGCAAATAAAATTGTCAGCTCGATAGTATTTAATGTTTTCTTCATAAATATTACTCTTTCTTAAAAATTGAGGAAATTCCATTTCGCTTTATTGAATGGGCTAAATAATTTTAAGTTTGATAAATTATTAAATAGATCAAAATATATACCATACCAAAACCGCATTAAAATCAAATATTTTAGTGTCTAGTTTTATTTTATTGATAAACCATTTTATAAATTAGATAAAAAGGTGAAGACACAAGGACAAGATCAAGATTAAGTTTAAGATTAAGTTTCATTTTGTATAAATGATTGATTTGATTATTGGGGGTTTATTATGCTATTAGGACAGAATTTTTTTAGTTTTATTATTGGAAAGATAGAAGTTAATTGTGAGATAAGTTCAAGATAAGGCTATTTGAAGTGCATTCAGAGTGTATTGAGAGTGCATTCAGAGTGCATTCAGAATGTTTTGACGGGTAATATTGATTTGATTTCCCTTTTTTAACTGGTTTTGGAAGGATAAAATATATCTGCTAAAAAGTTTTAAGATGCTGAGAAAAAGAACTAATGTCTGACTATGTCAAACATATTGAATTGTAATATACTAACCAAGAAAGAAATAGAATTGAAATTTATTGTTTACGAATTAAAATAAAAGACTTAATGATATCTACAACAATAGATTTTCATAAATTTTACTAACTTATCGCAAGTGAGTTTGTTAATTCTAAATTAATGGCACAAAAGGATGCACATATGGATTTAATTATCCGGCGATTTCTGGTATTAAATTTTTTAATAATTATATTTTTATCAGATGTGATTTTACCAGCCGTACACTTAAACAGCAGAAATCATTTACCCGGTTTTAAGGAAAGCAGGTATTTTAATGAGCAAATTTTATCTTTCAGCATGGAGCCAAACATAAATGTTGAAATAAATGCTCCAAGCCTTCAAACTTTCGATTCGAATAAAAAAATACTTTTGATTTTTTATGCTACACCAAATATGAATACGATAGATCAAACTATCGGCAAACAAATGCAGCCTGGAGATGATTGGCATTACAGTATTCAAAACATAGGTGCACAGACAAGATTTTTAAGAAACATGATTAGATCTGAAAATATTATAGTAGCATACGTTGCCACAGGTGAAGAAAGCTGGCCTTGGTGGAAAACCTGTCATAATAATCCCGATTCAATTATAGCTCATGTTGTAGATTCGGTCAAAAGTATTTTTAAAGATTATAACGTTGATGTTGCTCTTTCCGGACACAGCGGTGGAGGAAGTTTTGTACTAGGTTATATAAATGCGGTAAAGGAAATTCCTAACTTCATAAAGAGGATTTCTTTTATAGATAGCGATTACGACTACGATAATGTCTTGCACGGAGAAAAAATTATTGACTGGTTAAAACAATCGGATGACCATTATCTTAGCGTTTTAGCTTATGATGATAGGGAGGTAAAATTTGACGGAAAAAATGTGGTCACTCCAACGGGCGGGACTTTTTACAAAAGCACTCTAATGGAAGAAAAGTTAAGTACCGCTTTTAATTTTCAGACGGAACAGGATTCTCTTTTTATTAAGTACATTGCTCTTAACGGTAGGATAAAATTCTTTTTAAAATTAAACCCCGATAATTTAATGTGGCATACAGTCCAAGTTGAAGATAACGGTTTCATACAAAGCATCTTATCAGGAACAAAGTATGAAGGGATTGGATATTTCTATTGGGGACCCCGGGCTTATAATCAATATGTTCAGCCTTAAAATTTTGATTGACTTAAATAATTTCGTTTGTTTAGTAACGAAAGATTTTTAATTTAGACTATAAATACTTCTGAGGGAGTAAATTTGAAAAATCATTATGATGTAATTGTAATAGGCAGCGGACCGGGTGGTGAAGGCGCGGCGATGAAATGCACAAAAGAGGGTATGCATGTTGCCATGTGTGATTATTTTTCATCCGTCGGCGGAAGCTGCACACACAAAAGCACCATCCCGAGCAAAGCATTGCGCCATGCAAGCCAAATTCTTTATGAAAGAAATAGTTTAGAAGATTCTAATTTTCAATCGCTTCTTAAAAAAGCTGAAGTTGTCATTCAAGAACAGTTTACTCTTCGAAAAAGTTTTTATGACCGTAACCTTGTTGATATCATCGATGGTAGAGCAAAATTTATAGATGAGCATTCTATATCCGTCAAACTTTCTAACAATGCTGAAGAAATTTATACTGCTGATTATTTTGTTATTGCTACCGGCTCACGTCCCTACCATCCTCCCGATGTAGATTTTTCGCATCAGAGGATTTTGGATAGTGACACATTGCTGAATTTAAAAGATAATCCACGTTCTATCACAATTTACGGCGCCGGTGTAATCGGCTGCGAGTATGCTTCAATATTCCGCGGTTTAAAAGTAAAAGTGAACCTTATCAATACGCGAGAAAAGCTTTTAGCATTTCTTGATGATGAAATTATTGATGCACTTGGTTACCACCTTCGTGAAAACGGCGTAATACTCAGGCATAACGAGGAGTATGAAAAAGTAGCCGCCGATAATTCCGGTGTTACTGTCTTCCTAAAATCAAATAAAGAAATTCGTACTGACTATCTTTTATGGGCTCAGGGACGTACAGGCAATTCTGATGATTTGGGACTGGAAAAACTCGGCATCAAAACAACCGGGCAAGGTTCAATTATTGTTAATGAAACCAACCAGACACCAGTACCTCATATTTATGCTGTCGGGGATATTATCGGTTTTCCTAATCTTGCAAGCGCTTCATACGACCAGGGTAGATTTGCCGCAACTCATATAGTTTTCGGCAAATGTGATCACCAGCTTGTAGAATTTATTCCAACCGGTATATACACTATCCCAGAAATAAGTTCAGTGGGATACACTGAAGAGCAGTTAACGAAAGAAAAAATTCCTTATGAGGTTGGTCATTCATTTTTCAAGCACCTTGCACGCGCTCAAATAACAGGTAGAACAACCGGTATGTTAAAGATACTTTTTCACAGAGAAACCTTGAAGATACTTGGTGTACATTGCTTCGGGCATGGCGCGGCGGAGATTATTCACATCGGTCAGGCAATAATGTCTCAAAAGGGAGACGGAAATTCTTTGATGTATTTTATAAACACAACTTTTAATTACCCCACAATGGCAGAAGCTTATCGTGTCGCCGCATTGAATGGAATTAATAGAGTTGATCAATTAAAGAAGAATTTATAATTCTCATTCTTCTTTATCGAAATGAATAGAATATCATTTATTCTAATCTTTTTTTAAACCTCATAGCGCTTGCAACGAGGATTAATATCCCCATAATTAATAACATTCCAGTTTCAGGAAGCAGTTCTCTAAAGGAAGCACCTTTCAAAATAACTGCCCGTAATATCGTAATGTAGTACCTAAGCGGAATCAAGTAAGTAATGTATTGAACTATTTTAGGCATATTTTCAATCGGGAAACTGAAACCGGACAGGTAAATGAAAGGCATCATAATCGCAAATTGTGCAACCATCATAGCTTGCTGTTGAGTTTTTGAAATTGTCGAAAGAAACAATCCTATTCCCAGAGTAGAAAGAATAAATAAAAATGAAGCGAAAACTAAGAAGATAAAACTTCCGCGTATTACTATACCGAACCAAAAGACCATAATTGTCTGAACGATAAGAATATCTATAAAACCGAGTATTACAAACGGGATAAGCTTGCCAATAATTAATTGATATGGTTTTATAGGCGTTACAATTAATTGTTCAAGAGTGCCAATTTCCCTTTCTTTTACTATCGCCATGGACATAAGGATAATTGTTATGATCATAAGAATCAGACCCATTATACTTGGAACCATGAAGACTCTTGTTTTAAGATCGGGGTTATACCAAACTCTAATCACAGGTTCTAATGAGCCGGCAATAGAATTTTTCCTTCCTGTTTTATCCGCAATTTGCAGTAAAATATTCTGAGCATAGTTAGCAGTGATATTTTGTACATAACCGAATGCAATAGAAGTTTTATTTCCGTCCGAGCCGTCAAAAATTGCTTGTACAGGAGCAGGCTGCCTGGTTTCTATATCCTTTTCAAAATCTTTTGGGATAACGAGAGCCCATAAAACATTTCCTTTGTTAATTTCATTTGTTACCTGTTGATAACTATCTACGTAATCATCAATTTCGAAATATCCGGAACGTTCAAAGCGTTGGATATAGTCGCGGCTTGCCGCCGTTTTGTCTTGATCAAAAATTGCCGTGTGTACAGTATTTACATCCATATTAGCAGCATAACCGAGCAATACTAACTGCAATACAGGTGCGAGGAATACTATCCTGAATAATACCGGATCCCTTTTTAATTGAAGAAATTCCTTTATTACAATATTTATTATGGTCTTCATTTTATTACCGGATAAAATTTATTATTATGCAATTTTTGATTTCCTATTAATTAAAGTTGATAATGTTAATAGTACTGCCGAAAAAATTATAAGATATATTACCTGATCCCAAAACGCTTCTAAACCGACACCTTTTAGAAGAATATCTCTTAGTATTATTAAAAAGAATTTTGACGGAGTTACATTTGTAAGTATCTGAATCGGCAGCGGCATGCTTTCGATCGGGAAAATAAATCCTGATAACAATGTTGAAGGTAGAAGGGAAACAAGTGTAGCCATTTGGAAAGCTACTTGCTGAGAATCTGCAATTGATGAGACAAGAATTCCAAGATTCAAAGAGGCGAATAAGAATAAAAGAGTTGTTAAAAATAATAGGAATATACTTCCTTTTACAGGCACCCCGAAAAGGAAATAGCCTGCTATTAATATAAACGCTGTAATCATAAGAGATATTATTGTGTATGGGATTGTCTTTCCGATTAATAGTTCTAACGAAGATAAAGGAGAAACGTTTATTTGTTCAATTGTTCCCTTTTCCTTCTCTCTTACAATTGAAAGAGAAATTGAAACAACTGCCGTTAGGATTAATATCATAGCTATCAATCCCGGGACTAAAAAGAAAGTTGAACTAAGATCGGGATTAAACCAAAACGCAGGTTCGAGGTCAATGGGAGAATATGCTTTCCCCCCGTTTACGGCAAGTACCCTGCTTATAAATTTTTGTGAGTATGATTGAGTGGCATAATTAAGATAATTTTGAATTATCGTTGCAGTGTTTCCGTCCACTCCGTCAATTAAAATTTGTAATTTTGCTTTTTGATTTGAATAAAGCTTCCTCGACATATCTTTCGGAAAAACTATAACGCACTGCGCACGTTTTTCATCAAGTATTTTTTTGATTTGATTTTCATTATCGATATAACCTACCAGATCAAAATAACTTGAGCTTGTTAACATTTGTACAAATGATCTGCTGTCAAATGATTTATCTTGATCATAAACAACCATTTTAATATGGTGGACATCGAAACTAATTGCATATCCAAAAATTACAAGCAGAACAATCGGGAAAACGAAAAGGACAAAGAGCATTCTCGTATCCCGCTTAAGCTGCCTTATTTCCTTTAATGCAATAGCTCTAATTCTATTCAGCATTTTTATTTGTGTCCTTTTCTAACAGATAAATGAATACATCTTCCAGAGTAGGCACTATCTTGTCGACCCTAATAATATTTATTTTATTCTCGCCGGCAATCTTATTTATAAGTTCTTTCCCTGATAATTCATCACGCACACTTAGGTGGAGATAATTTCCAAAGATGGAAGTTTCTTCAACCCAATCTTGTTTTGAAAAGATTTCAAGAGCATCCACAACACGGTCACATTCTACTTCAAGCATAGTATTTGTTAAATATTTAGTTTTAAGTTCTTTGGAGCTTCCACTTGCGATGATATTACCGGCGTTAATTAAAGTTATTGTATTACAAAACTCGGCTTCATCGAGATAATGAGTTGTTACAAAAACAGTAACTCCAGCGTGAGACAGATCATTTATTAACTCCCAGAAATTTCTCCTTGAGATGGGATCGACACCACCAGTAGGTTCATCAAGGAAAACAATTTTAGGTTCATGAATAACCGCAATAGCTAATGCCAACCTCTGTTTAATGCCGCCGGGCAAGGAGCCAGTTAAAAGTTTTTCTTTTCCTTCTAGAAATGCAACTTTAAGAACCCAATTCTTTCTTTCAGTAAGCTTCTCCTTATAAAGTCCATAAACACCCCCAAAGAAATTTATATTCTCTTCAACTGTCAAATCATTGTACAAAGAGAATTTCTGCGACATATAGCCGATATTTCTTTTAACCTTTTCCGGCTCATTCATAACGCTATAGCCTGCGACCATAGCATCGCCTGAAGTAGGTTCGATAATTCCGCAGAGCATCCTAATTGCAGTTGATTTACCTGCACCGTTAGCTCCAAGAAATCCGAATATCTCCCCTTCCTTCACATTAAATGAAATTCCGTTAACAGCAGTAAAGCTGCCGAATTTTTTTGTTAAATTATTTACTTCGATTGAGTACAATTATTTTTCCTTTAATAAATCTTCTTCCCCACAGATTTATCAAGCTGCACCTTTGCCAGCTCATACTCTGTGAGGGAGTTGTTATAATTAGTTTTTGCCAGAAGCAAAGAGGATTCAGCATCTATTAAATCAGTACTTGAGGCGACTTGAGTATTATATTTTTCCTGGGTAATTCGATAGTTTTCTTCAGCCTGTTTAACACCCAGCTTACTCACCTCAACCTTATCAAAAGACCTTTTGAATATTAAATAATCCTGATAAACTTCAATATTTATAGCATCTTTCAACTGGGCAATAGAAGTTTCCGTTTGAACTTTATTTTGCTCAGCAACAGTTGCTTGTGACCCAGTGTAACCCCAATTCCATAAGCTCCATGTTAGGGTAACTCCTATATCCCAGGTATTCTTATATTGATCAATAGCAGGGATGAATCTCTGGTTTGGTTTGTTGTACATATAATCTCCGTTCAAATAAACCGCTGGATACCAGCCCGATTCAGCAACTTTAAGCATATCTACACTTGCGTTTAATTTAAATTCCATCGACTTGAGTTCATTACGATTTGTGTTAGCCTCTGATATAAGATTTTGATAGTTTAGTTCCACCGGTTCAACTTTTATCTCTTCCGGATCAATTTGAGTCGGTGCTTCGAGGGGCAAACCAATAGCTAAATTAAAGGTCGCTCTTGCAATATCAAGCTGATTTTCAGCATCTATTTTTTGAAGCTTAACAGAAGAATATTGTACTTCAAGTTTTAAGAGATCATTTTTAGTGGCTACTCCATTTGCTAAAAAGTTTTTAGTATCATCAAGATGCTGCTTAATTTGAGATAGGTTTTCATTTAGGACATTTACATTAAGCTGCGCCCGGTAATAATTCCAAAATCCATTTTGGATTTTCCAGGCTACTTCATTCATATCTTTTGAATAATCTGTTTTTGACGCTTCATAGTTTGATTTTGCCGCACTTTTGAGAGACAATAATCTGAATCCTGTAAACAGAGGCTGCTGTAATGAAAGTCTGAAATTGTAATTATCAAGAATCGTTGGAGATATGACAATCGGCTGCGGCAAGAAGGGTAATGAAACTTCAAATGGAGGAACATTACTAAGCCGGGTGTAATTTGCAGTAAACGATAATTGCGGAAGCATCTGTGAACTTGCGGCTGTTACCTGAGCATCCGATGATACGAGCTTTGCCTTTGAAATTATTAAATCTTTGCTGTTCTTAATTCCGATTTCCAGGCTTTGTTTTAATGTTAACTTTGCATCCTGTGCGAATAAGCCAACTGACGCAATACAGAAAACTAATAATATCTTTTTCATACTATTCCTTATAGTTCTTATGCAACTTTTTGTATAAATTTTATTTTAATGGCTTTGACTATCACATTTGACTCATATCTTGAATTATTGTTTATTTTCAGAAATCAAATGGATGAAAACATTTTCAAGCGAAGTAGGGATGACCCTGTGGTCTGCTAATTGTACTCCGGCTTCAATCAGAATTTTTTCTATTACAGTAAAATCCTTTTCGTAATTATTTACAGCAACATTTATCCTATCGCCGAACATCTGGGTTTCAAAATTGCTTTTCTCTTTAATAACCTTATATGCAAGCAGTATAGGCGAGCATACAATTTCAATAATTTGTTTGTCCAAAGATTCTTTAATACTCTTGGGAGTTGCGAAACTAATAACTTCGCCGTTATTTAAGAGCGCTACCCTGTTGCATCGTTCGGCTTCGTCAAGGTACGGAGTAGACATAAATATTGTTATACCATCCTTAATTAAATTAGAAAGTATTTTCCAGAAATCGCGCCTTGAAACCGGGTCAACGCCGGTAGTCGGTTCGTCAAGAAAAATGATTTTCGGTTTATGAATCAGAGTGCAGGCAAGCGCAAGTTTTTGCTTCATACCGCCGGAAAGATTATCTGCTAATCTTTTTCTGAACTCGGTTAATCGAGTATATTCAAGGAGTTCATTTCTTCTTTGTTGATAATTTTTCACCCCGTGGATAGAGGCAAAGAATTCGATATTTTCGTCAATAGTTAAATCGCCGTAAAGGCTAAATTTTTGTGAAAGATAACCGATATTTTTTTGAATTTGACTTTTCTGTTTGACTAAATCCATTCCAAATATTTCAGCAGAACCCTCCGTAGGGACAAGCAGTCCGCAAAGCAGCCTTATAGTAGTGGTCTTCCCTGCCCCGTCGGGACCGACCAAACCGAACATCTCTCCACGCTTAACATCAAAGCTGATTCCTTTTAAGGCTTGAACATCGCCGTAGTTCTTTTTGATATTAACTAAATTTATAGCTAACTGGTTTTTAAGTTCATCAGTCATATTAAAATCCCGGATAATAAATCATAGCTTCTAAACTTTAGATATTAATTAGTAAAAACAATGGCGTCTGCAGGCATTCCGTCTTTAAGCTCGAAATCCGGATTCGGTACATGAACCTTAACTTTGAAAACAAGCTTAGTCCTTTCATCTTTGGTCTGAATATTCTTTGGAGTAAACTCCGCTTCGGGAGAAATATAAATTACTTTACCGTGATAAATTTTATTTTTGAAAGCATCTATCGATACATCTGCATTTTGTCCGAGCTTAACACTACCCAATTCCTCTTCGGAAACATAAATATCAAGGTCGACATAGCTTAAATTTGAAAGCATCACCAAAGATGAAAGTGGGACAACGCTTTCTCCGGCTTCAATAAATTTCTTAACAACAAATCCACTGATCGGAGCAATTACATAGGAATCGCTAATATATTTTTTCAATAAATCAACGGATGCCTTCTGCCTATTTAGATTTGCTTCAGCCTGTTTGATATCGTCCGGGCGGTAAAAGTTTTTCATCTTCTTCAAGTTTTCTTTTGCAGAATTATATTGAGCGGAGGCTATATCATACCTGCTGATTATGTTATCGAATTGTTGCTGCGTGATCGATTTAGATTGGAAGAGCTTTTCGTTTCTTTCTCTATCCTGTTTGGCAAGGTCATAATTGGCTTTAGCTTGTTTTACGGCGTCTTCTGCCTGTTTAATATCTTCAGAACGAGCGCCTTCCTTCATCAATTGCAATTGAGCCGCAGCTTGTTGTTCGCCTGCGATAGCTTGTTGAAGTTGTATTGAAAGATTATCATGGTCTATAGTTATCAAGGTGTCTCCAGCTTTCACTAAATCACCTTCTTGAAAATTCAGCTTTAACACTTGTCCCGAGACTTTTGAGCTTACCGTAACATTAGTAGCTTCAATTGTCCCGGAGGCTTCAATTTTATTACGATTATTACTTCCGCCGCAGCCCCACAACAAGCCGACTATAAGGACGGTAATAACTGAAAATACTTTTTTCATTTGTTCACTCCGTTATTTTTAAGTTTGCTAAAATTCTTTTTACCTTTTTCTGTCAATATTCCATTTAGGAATATGGATATTGTTGTTTCCAAAGCTTCGCTGATAGTAATTTTATTACTTATTACAAACTCAGGATTTGCTACTCCTCTTAAAGATGATATAAAAGAGGTTATCATTATATCGGTATTGATATTACGGATATAGCCTTCTTTCTTTCCTTGCTTAATAATTTTTGTGAATCCTTTGATCATCATCTTTGTTCTAAATTCGTCAATCTCTTTCCATAATTCGGGTGCGTAGTTATGAAGATCAGAAATCATTTTGTCGCTTACACGAGTTACAATTGCTCCGATTGTTTTTGTAATACTAAAAAGTTGATCAACTGCGTTACTTTGACTTTTAACGGATTCTACAACGGCATCGTGGTTGGTTTTTAGAAAGAATTGTGTCACTTCTCTTAGCAAATCCTCTTTTGTAGAAAAGTTTTTATAGATAGTTTTCTTGCTTATTCGAAGCTTAGCTGCTAAATCATCCATTGTTGTTTTATAAAACCCTTCGCGAAGAAATGTATCTAACGCCAGGTTTATTATTTTTTGTTTTTCATTCATTTTATTAGAATAATCCAGGAAACTATTTTTGATATTATCGTTTCCAAACATAAGCGATGGAAACTATTTTGTCAATAGATAGTTTCCATGATTTATGATTTTTTAGACTGATGTGCCCAAGAAGACAACTTAGGATTATTATGTGACAGGGTATTCAAACTTTTTAGGATATATTTAGTTAAGAGAATCTCTAAAAGCCTATTTTGAAGAATTAGTTATAAAAGGAGACTGGACGGAGAATGTAGGCAATAAGCAATAGGCAGTCATGGCATATTATTGAATAAAACTATTTCGGATGGTTATAATGTTTATTTGCAAAAGGGGTCTCTGGCGGTTTTGTTATTATTATTGAATTATTATTTCGGTATATGCTTATTACCAGTTATATCAACATATAAGGGTAAACATCGGCCATTTTGTCACACTTTTTTTTGCAATATTTAGATAATAATTTTAGGCTTGGTGGAGGCTTGTTAGAAGCCTGGCAGAAATGGAGAAAACTTAGGTAAAAAACAGATAAAAAAAGGTTTGGGTGTGACAAAATGGCCGATGAGTGAGAGAGTGACTGAAATCCCAGGGTTAATATGTGAGGCTGTGCTATGTTGGGGATTTCTCCCTCCGGTACTAATGACAACTGCTTGAGAAATGCGTTTTTGAACAAAAATAGGCTAAGAGATTTCTCACCGGCTAAAGCCGGATTCGAAATGACACAAGTGGTCTTTCTTTTAATAAATAAAGGCAATGCCTTTT
>JAKBMG010000188.1 GCA_021831685.1 Bacteroidota bacterium
GGAGAGACTGGGGTTTTTATGCATAGGAGTCTGGGTAGGATCTGTTGGAATAACAGGACATAGAGAGGAAATAAAACAGATAATGTCTAATAAGTAGAAGGGTGGGATAAAATAGAAGAAGCTATCCATTTAGATAGCTTCTTCCAATTTGATTAGATTAGAAAGTAACACTTGCAAGAAGAGCAAAGACTCCATTTTTAACATCAGTCCCATCGTTTGCTGCTGTTCCGGTTCCTAAGGAATATCGTAGTTCAACACCCAAAACAGTTGGGCCAACATTAAAACCGATCCCGCCTCCAAACATAATATTAAAATCAAAACCTTTAGTAATATTTGATTCGTCTGTCGTTGTTGTTTGACCATTAAATGTTGTCTCGACACTAGAGGCTACGTTAAAAGCAAAATCAGGACCGGCATAAAGATTTGCGCTTATAGGAGAACCCGGCGCTAAAGGAATATAGAACTTTAACAAAGCCGGTATCTCAATATAATTTAAAGAAAAAGTATAGCTAACACCTTGAGTTGCTCCTGATGTACCTTTCATTGAATATAATAATTCAGGCTGCAAGCCAAACATTGGTGCAAAATTCCATGTCATAAAGCCACCAACAACCAAACCGGTTCTTGTACCGGCTCCTGGAGGTGCATCATTTCCGCTTACGTTTGCAAAGTTAAGTCCAACTTTTGCACCAAACTTCAGATCGGTTTGCGCCTGAGTTGAAAGGCTGAAACCAATAATAAGAAGGATTAAAACCATTGGTATTAATCTTTTCATAAGTGTACTCCTATGTTTATAATAAAAATTACAACCATAATTTGATAAAATTTTTTTTTAATTACAATAAAAATTTATAGTTATCTCATTTTTTTGTTAGAGTTTCAACAGATTCATAATTTGTTTTAATTGTTTTATCAAGATCTTCTTTGGTATGCGCAGTAGAAATAAATGCTGCTTCAAATTGTGCCGGAGCAAGGTAAATTCCGCGTATTAGCATTTCATGAAAATACTTTCCGTATAGTGCGGTATCTGATTTCACTGCAGACTTAAAGCTATCAACTTTGCCTTCGACAAAGAACAAGGTAGACATTGACCCCACTCTGTTAAACGCATAATTTTTGTTAAGAGATTTAAGATTATCTTTTATTCCGTTTTCAAGGTAAGCAGATTTATCTTCAAGAAGCTTATAAACTTCCGGATGATCTTTAATGTAGCTTAATGCAGCAAACCCCGCTGCCATAGCCAATGGATTTCCGCTTAATGTTCCTGCTTGATAAACAGAGCCACTTGGTGCAACCATTTCCATAATTTCCTTTTTACCTCCGAACGCACCAACAGGCAAGCCTCCGCCGATGATTTTTCCGAAAGTTGTTAGATCGGGTCTGATGTTAAACATTTCTTGAGCACCGCCGCGTGCTACTCTAAAACCGGTCATTACTTCATCAAATATCAAAACAATATTTTCTTCATCACAAATTTCTCTTAGCTCTGTAAGAAAATTATTCGATGCCCGGACAACTCCCATGTTTCCGGCAATAGGTTCAAGAATTACAGCGGCAATATCATTCCTGCCGGTTTGGTTGGCAGATTTATTTTGAAGGATCAATTTTTTGACTGAATCAATATCATTATAATCTGCAAGCAAAGTATCGGCTGCATTTCCTTTTGTGACTCCGGGGCTTGTAGGGATTCCAAGAGTTAGTGCTCCGGATCCTGCTTTAATAAGGAAATAATCTGCATGACCATGGTAACATCCTTCAAACTTTATAAATTTTTCTTTGCCTGTGTAGCCGCGTGCCGTGCGAATTGCACTCATCGTAGCTTCTGTTCCGCTATTTACCATGCGTACCATTTCAACAGATGGAACGAGTTCCGAAATAAGCTTTGCCATTTTTACTTCAAGCTCCGTCGGAGCACCGAAGCTTGTTCCGTTCTCGATGGCTTTTAATAAAGCTTCTTTAATGAACGGCGGATTGTGTCCGAATAAATGCGGTCCCCAACTTCCGATATATTCTATAAATTCATTTCCGTCAACATCGTAAATTTTTGAGCCTTCACCTTTTGTTATAAACAAGGGGTTGCCGCCGACAGATTTAAATGCTCTAACGGGGGAGTTTACTCCACCGGGAATATATTTCACAGCTTCTTTAAACAGACTTTCGCTTTTGGATGTTTTCATGATTTTCCGTTTCTATTTGGATAATAATTGAATGTTAAATTTAATAATAATTTCAATTAAGAAATTCAGGATAACAGGAAAAATGGAAAAAATTAGTCAATTCCATCGCCAATTTATTTTAAGATTGTCTCGATATGACAGATGGGTAATTGTCATTTGGGCGAACGATAGGGAGGAGAAATCCCATTTACAGCTCAGAAGCCCGAATTGAGCATGGGATATCTCAGTCGATGACTCCTTCGATATGACACATTAGTAATTGTCATTTCGACGACTGAAAGAAGGAGAAATCCCATTTATAGCTCAGATGCTTGAATTGAGCATGGGATATCTCAGTCGAATCCGCCGCGGCGGATCCTTCGATATGACAAAAGATATTTTATCCCTATCGGGACAGTTAATACATATTGGGATAATGGAGTGTTGGAATAATGGAAAAATAATCTATTCCATCACTTCATTTTTACAACCTGCCTGGCGGCAGACAGGTATTCCAAAGGTTGCGTGACATTAGTTGGTAACTAAAAATAAAAATGGCTATAACAAAATAAGAATAGGAGTTGATATACAGTTGTTAAAGCTTTAATTTATCCAAAGTAATTTAAGAGTTTCATTGTGAAAAATTTATTATTACACGGGGATTTTTCTAATTCATTCTCTCCCGCTAAAATTTATAGGTTATCATTTTTTCTTTTTCTTGTTTTACTGAATTATAATTTAATTAATTTGTTTTCTCAAACAAAAAAGGAGCATAAAAAATGGAAATCAAAATTCACAGCTCTTCGTTTAAGAGTGGGGAATTTATTCCTGCCAAATACACATGCGAAGGCAGCAATATTTCTCCGCAATTACATTGGACCGAAACAACAAATGGAATAAAATCATTTGCAATAATTTTAAGCGATCCGGATGCACCAGGCGGTGATTTTGTACATTGGATAATTTATAATATTCCCGCCAATTTGAAGGAACTTCACGAAGATGTTACTCCTTCAAGAAACATTCCTGACGAAGTAATGGTAGGGACAAATAGTTTCGGGCATGTTGCTTATGGCGGTCCGTGCCCCCCTCCCGGAAAACCACATCGATATATTTTTAAGATTTACGGATTGGATACGATACTTCATCATCATCTCGAATCGGGACCGACAAAAAACCAGTTGCTTAAAGCAATGGAAGGACATATTCTTGCCGAAGGAGAATTGATGGGAAAATATGAGCGCCGCAAGTAAAAAGGAGCTAAAAAAGTTCAGGTTCAAGTCCAAGTTTTTGTTGAGTTAAATTTTATTCTGCAACTTAAATTTGAAAAGACTTTATCCGGCGACTATTCAGGATCTATAATCTTTAGCATATCCTTTTCAAGAGTTACTGTGGGCGATTCAATAATTCTTCCGAGTTCTTTACCACCACGATAAAAAATAATCGTAGGAACTCTTTCAATATCCAGGCTATCGGCTTCGTTGCCCTTTCCTTTTCTATCTCTACCGACCATAATCATATAAACATTATCAGATGGATATTTCAGGAAATCTAAAATTTTGAATAAACGAGGGACTTCTCTACGGCTGTCGCTACACCATGTTCCCATAACCACAGTGATTTTTATATCATTCATCTTTCCGGATAACTTTTCAAGCGAAGTGGTATCAACATTATAAAGGTCATATTCTGACTCAAACCACCAGTAATAACTTGTATCCTTCAAAGCTTCCCGGTTGCAAACGCCGAGCAGCATAGGTCTGCCGGATAAAATATCGGTAACCACCGTATCTTTATTTTGAGCCATAGCTTTAAATCCTAAGATAAAAAAAAATGAGAGAAAGAAAACACTTTTCATTGTTATACCTATTTGTGAAGATTATTATTTCTAAGGTCAATACCCCAAAGGAGTTTAGTACGAAGCGTTTCAAAGTAGCTTGAAAACGAAGTGTGAACTAACTTAAGCGGGCGCGGGCTTTTTTTAATTTTTAGTTCAAGCGGAGGGGCAAATGAAAATACCCGCTGACCATCGCAGTTAACCTGGATTTCTTTATAAAGCGAATTTGCTTTTATTGAAATTTCCTCATTGCCGGGAAAAACTATTGGTCTTACTGTTAAGCTATGCGGAGAAATCGGCGATAAAATTATAACATCGGTTTTAGGGCTTACAATTGGTCCGCCAACAGAAAGTGAATAGCCTGTTGAACCGGTTGGCGTAGAAATTATCAAACCATCAGCGGCAAAAGTTGTAAGATATTCTGAGTCGACGGCAATATTTATATCAATCATTTTAGGCCAGCCGGCTTTGTCGATAACAAAATCATTTATTGCATAAAGTTTTTCAAGGATATGCCCGCAACATTGGCTTTCAATGATCATTCTTTCTTCAATTTCGTAATTACCGTTTTTTATTTCATCAATAAAAATATCCATTTGGTTGACATTAGCTTCAACAAGAAATCCGAGCTTTCCAAGATTAACGCCCAGCACGGGAGTATTGTGGAACTGTGCTTTGTAGGCTGTTGCAAGCATTGTGCCGTCACCACCGATAGAAATAATTATATCCGAATTTTTACAAAGCTTGTCGTCATTTACAAAATTTGATTTGTTGGTTTTTTCAGTAAAGAGATCTTTCTTGACAAGTAAAGCTTCGCTGATAAGAAAACTCATTCCGTTTGCTTTAAGTTTTCTAACAAAGCTAGAAACAACTTCAACTACTTTGGGCTTATTAATATTTGCAATTATACCGATTGTCATTTTTATTCCATAACACCATTGTTGTTATCTTTATTTTTGGTCTCCCAAAATTTACAATATTTCGTAAAAACATACGCTGACGAAAACACGGCGAGAATGAAACCCTGGATTCCATCTAAGAATCCCATTTTTATGATATACATTTTTATGAAAATAAAAAACGGGCGAAGGATTATATCTAAGACCGAGAATTTTTTATTGTTCTTAATTAACTCTTCGGCGGCGAGCGAAGTATAATTGTTAAATTTTTGGAAATAATGTTTGATAGATGGATCTGTGTAATGAAGAAGATTTCCATTAAGGTTGCCTGTCTTTCCATCAACTATTAAATCTTCATGGACATCTTTTTGACTAAAGCGCGCAAATTTTTTATTAAACAATCTTGTTACTCTTCCGGGGTACCAGCCGCTGTGCTTAATCCAGCGTCCCAAGAAGTTCGCAAGTCTCGGAACGGTGTAAGCGCTAAATTTATTATCTGTCTTTTTAAACTCATTCAATTCTTGAGCAAGCGCATCAGTTATAACTTCGTCGGCGTCAATCCAGAATATCCAATCATTTGTTGTTAAAGAGAGTGCGTATTGTTTGGTCTGCGCGAAACCCATCCATCTTACGACTTCATATTTTATTTCCGGAAAAGATTTAACAATTTCTAAAGTTTTATCGGAAGAATTTTCATCCACCAGGACAACAATTTCATTAACGCAGCACAGCTGGCTTTGCAGGCATCTTTTAATGTTTTGTTCTTCGTCCTTGGCTATTACGATAGAAGATATTTTATTATTGTTTTCCAAAAGAAATCGTAAATTATTTACTCAAATTGACCGCTAGTATTTATTTAGGTATTAGAAACCGTTGAAACGGTTAATAAATAGGGTTTTATGTTAAGCAACCCACGACTTGAAGTCGTGGGCTACTTGTTCCAAACACTATAAAGCAGCCGTTTTAACGGCTTACCTTCAACGGCGGTCAACTTGAGTTGTTTAATTAAATTTAATTAGTTACTCATCTCACATTGTTTGAACCTTAAAAATCAAAATCGCATAGAAGTTTGATTCTTACTGGATAAAATTACGGATTATCCTGCAATAACAAAGTATAAAAATACGAGTAATTTTTTCTATATTTGTTGCTAAGAAACGAGCAATAACTATCCGGCGTAAATTATAAATGAATCCCATTTACAGAGGACAATATTCTGAAATCAAATTTCCTGGTTATGGATCAATTTAAAAAGCTTTTTTATTTGATTCGATCAAAAATCAACCCGGATTCGGTTACGGAAATGAGCTGGGTATTCATAGGACAGCTTACAACGGTTGTTTTGAGTTTTGTAATTGTAAAAATCCTTTCCAATATGGGTGCCGCTCAATACGGGATTTACACTTTGGTAATAACCGTTACCGCATTTTTCGGATTGCTCTTTTACGGTCCTGTACTTCAGGGTTTTTTACGATTTTATTATCACTACCTTGAGAAATCACTCTCCAATATTTTCGTCAAACTAATTTACAGAGTACTTTTGATATCAGGAATTATGCTTTTCATACTTGCGGTGGTGTTTTATTTGTTCTCGCCACTATTCAACTTTCCATTATCTTCATTTTTCTTTTTAATTACCGGAATTTATGTAGTCACTTTTAAGGTAGATGAGTTTTTTAATTCCGTGTTGAACCTCGTTCGCAAAAGAAAAGAGAACTCAATCATTCAAGGTATTGAAAAAGCGGCGATTATAGTCTACCTGGTTTTGTTAAAACATTTTGATCTTTTAGAACTTAAAAATGTTTTTATTGCGCTTGTGTTTAATACAATTTTATTTGCGTTTATAAAGATAAAATTCTTCGAAAGATTTTTACCGGAAGAACCCGCTCACGACAAAGCTTTTATTAAAGATGCACACAAAGAAATGGGCACAAAACTATTCCGGTACGTTTTGCCTTTTTTAATATGGGGATTAAGTGGATGGCTTCAACTGAACGGCGAGAAATGGATTATCAACGGACTACTTTCAACAGCAGATGTAGGCATTTACGCAATCATGTTGGCAATAGTTAATGCGCTTGTTATTATTCCAAACAATATTATCTCCGAGTTTGCAACTCCGATTATCTTCAAGCAATATTCTGACCTTAACAATGCCGAAAATGTCAGAATGGGCTTCCACTACATCCGTATAAATATGTTGATGATATTTGTAATTTCGGTTTTCTCAACTTTAGTTACATATTTCTTCGGGAAAGAATTAATCTCGTTAGTAAGCAATAAAAGTTACACAGTTTATTGGTACTTGCTTCCGCTTTTATGTTTCGGTACAGGAATGTTCTTTACCGGACAAGCGCACACTGTTTTGGGTATGGCATTAAATCTACCCAATAAATATCTTGGGCCCAAAATATTGATAGGTGTGGTTTCGGTTCTATTAAATATTTTTCTCATAAAAAACCTTGGTATAAACGGAGTAGCTTATACAGTGCTTATTGCCGGAATTATTTATCTTATACATGTGGCTTTTATTAACAAAAGAATTATATCGGGCTTTAAATTTTCTTTAGAATAGAGAATACAAATTATATGAAGATAGTTGTCGCAATAATGAAATACGATTATGGCTATGAAGAACGAGGTTTTTCTTATGAGTATTACAACGTCTATTTACCTTTGTGTGATGTGTTCGGGAAAGAAAATGTTTTACTCTATGATTACTATTCAGAATACAAGCAAGCCGGCAAAGAAATGATGAATAAAAAACTTAAGGAAGTCATTCTTCGAGACAAACCGGATGTTGCAATTTTCTGTTTACTTTGGGAAGGGCAATTTGATGAAGAGATCATTTCATCTCTTAGGAAGTATACAAAAACAATCATCTATTTTTTTGATGATCCCTGGAGACAAAAGTTTGTCCGTCACTGGATAAAATATTTTGATTATTTCTCAACGCCCGATTATTATATGTTTCAACAATATAAACTTGAAGGGATTAAGAACGTCATTTATTCGCCGTTTGGGTTTAATTCATCCATCTATAAAAAATTAGATATTGAAAAAAAGTATGATGTTTCTTTTATCGGTGGTTACAGCCCCTTTAGAAACTGGGTAAAACATCTTTTGGAGAAAGAGGGAATAAGATTAAACATTTTTGGAAGAGGTTGGGGGAAAAGCGGCAGATGGATATCCCAGGATGAAATGATAGGGGTTTTTAACCAATCCAAGATAAATCTTAATCTTTCAAATTCAAGTAGTTATGATATTTCTTTTTTGATATGGTCTTTGCCATCATTTAAAAACATTAAACAGCTTTTACTCCTTAAAAAAAACAAAGAGCAAGTTAAGGGAAGACATTTCGAAATTAATGCATGCGGTGGATTTCAATTGAGCTACTTTATTCCGGGCTTGAATCAGATATATGAAATCGACAAAGAAATTGCCGTTTACGAAGATGTAAGACAGCTTTCCGGTGAGATTAAATTTTTCTTGAATAATGATGAGTTAAGAAATTCCATTGCGAACAGAGGTTACGAACACTCTCAGCGCGAGCATACCGCACAGTTATACCTTAAAAATTTAGTTGAACAAGTCTTAAAGTAATCTGATGAGCCTGAAAACCAATCCATCCGTTTCGGTAATAATCACAACTTACAACATGGAAAAGTTTATCGGAAAAACATTGTCCTCTGTTTTGAATCAGACATATAAAAACTTTGAAGTTATTCTAGTAGACGATTCTTCTGAAGACAAAACTTTAGAAATTGTTAAAACATACGCCCTAAAAGATGACCGCATAAAATATTTTATGATCAACCATGCAGGTCTTCCTTCGGTACCCAGGAATTTTGGAATAAGCAAATCCAATTCCGATTTAATTGCATTTCTTGACGGAGATGACTTATGGGATAAATTCAAACTTCAAGAACAAATTATTTTTTTTCTCAAGCATCCGGAAATGAATTTTATATACTCGATGAGCGTAACCTTCGGAGAAGTAAATATTTTTTCTCCCTTCTATGAAGTTTTGCCTTTGCTTCATAAAGCAGCTATAACAAGAGATGAATTAATTAAAAGCGGAAATTCGATAACCTGTTCCACTGTACTTGTAAAAACCGAAGTAATAAAACAAAACGGAGGGTTTGATGAAGACCCAAAATTAAAAGCCGTTGAAGATTACGATTTGTGGCTGCGAATATCAGAGAAAGGAAGCTTCGGTTTTATTCCACGCATCCATGCTTATTACCGGGTTCATAAAAACCAATCATCCGCAGATTGGCAAACAAAACAAGCACGCTTAGAATGCCTTTCTGCTAAACACAAATTGAATTTACCTGCATATAGATTTTATCGAAATAAAAATATTTTAATCCGACTTGCGAGAAATCTACTTCACTACCTTACCTACTTGCGGGTTAAAAGTTCATCCTTCTTTGATTCCAAAAATAAGTCTACAGACTGGAATTAAATGCAAACGGTAAAGAAAAACATATTAATTGTATCTGTTGCAAATAGCTGGGGTGGAGGAGAAGAATTTTTATTAAGACTTTTTGAAAATGTAAAGGATTATAACTTCTTGTTCGTTTCGCCTCCCGGAGAATCTTACGGTATTTTTCAACAAAACAGTATCAAAGTAATTTTGATAAGAAGCTTAAAGAAAATATTTCGCAATGGAGATAGCTGGGCCTTCATTTCAAAGATAAAGATTGCTAGCAATGTTTTTGTTTCTACATTTTTTTTAATAAGGGCAATTTTCCATTATAAAGTTGATTTCATATTGGCAAATGGCAATTTTGCTGCACTTCAATCCTTACCTGCTGCGCTGTTGACTTCAAAAAAAATCTTAGTAATGCAGCATCTTATTTATAAAGAAGTATCAATTGAAGCAAAAATATTGAGAACACTAAATCGTTTCCTTTTTAGAATTGTTTGTGTATCTAATTCAGTTGAAGAGAATGTTAGAAGCATTTTAATAAGCCGCTCACATAATAAAATCATAACTATCCGGCATGGAATTGAACCGCCGGTTTTTGACATGATAACAAACAACGGTCACAACAGTATCCGTGTCGGCGTAGTAGGAAGCGTAATTAGATTAAAGTCACTTGATACTATTATTGTTGCAGTAAACCGAATTTTGCCGGATAATAAAAATGTCTTTCTCAGGATATACGGCAATGTCAGAACGTCCGAACCAGATTCTTTGGTTTACGAAACTGAACTGAAGAAGATGATCAAAGAATCCGGAAATTCAGATAAAATCTGTTTTTGTGGGTTTGAGAAATCCAAACAAAAACTTTATTCAGATATTGATATTGTTATTAATTATTCTAAAATAGCGGAGGCATTTTCTTTTACTGTTTTAGAAGCTATGGCTTTTGGAAAAATTGTTATCGCTTCGGACATCGGCGGCCCCAAAGAAATAATTACAAATGGTTATGACGGCTTTCTTATTGCTCCTTCTGACGCAGAAGCGCTTTATCAAAAGTTGGGTTACTGTATCCGTAATTTTCATTCTGACGAAATGATAAGGGTGAAAAATAATGCCAGTAAGACCGTAGAAGAAAGGTTCAGCATGAAAAATTTTTCACAACAGTATAAGAGATTATTTGACTCAGTATAAAATTAGAAAGAAACATTTGTGAAAACAGCAATTGTTCACGATTGGTTTGCAGGTTACGCCGGCTCCGAAAGAGTTGTTGAGTCGTTAACAAATATTTGGAAAGACGCAGATGTGTTTGTGCTTTTCAATTTGCTTACTCCGGAAGAACAAAAAATAGTTACTAAGGAGAAAATTCCTCAAACTTCATTTCTCCAGAACTGGAAATCGATTAGAACAAAGCACAGAAATTTTCTACCGTTTTTTCCTTATGCAATAGAACAGTTTGACCTTTCAAAATATGATTTAATAATTTCAAGCTCGCACGCGGTTGCAAAAGGAGTTTTGACAAATGCGAATCAGCTGCATATAAATTATTGTCATACGCCGATTAGGTATGCTTGGGATTTGACCCATCAGTATTTGCGCGAATCAAATTTAACGAAGGGAATAAAAGGAACTTTTGCAAAAGCAATTTTGCATTACATCAGGATGTGGGATGTAAATGCAGCAAACAGAGTTGATTATTTTATTGCCAACTCAAATTATGTTGCTTCAAGAATTAAAAAAATCTACAGGCGGGATTCTGCAGTAATTTATCCGCCGGTTGATGTTGAAAAATTCGGATGCGGAAGCCGAAAGGAAAATTATTATCTAACAGCTTCGCGTTTCGTACCTTATAAACGAATAGATTTGATAATCGAAGCGTTTTCTCAAATGCCGGATAAAAAGCTAATTATTATTGGTGATGGACCGGACGAAGCTAAATTGAAACTCAAATCAACAATCAACATTGAGTTTATAGGCTACCAACCATTGGAGAAACTGAAAAGCTTTATGCAAAACGCTAAAGCTTTCGTTTTTGCCGCAGATGAAGATTTTGGAATAATGCCGGTAGAAGCGCTTGCAAGCGGTACACCAGTAATTGCGTTAAATAAAGGAGGAACCGCGGAAACAATTATCGATAACCAAACAGGAATCCTTTTTGAAAGCCAGACTGCAGATTCAATTAAAGATGCAGTCATAAGGTTTGAAAAATCACAAAACAATTTTGATCCCGTGGCACTTAACAATTACGCAAAGCAATTTGACAGAAATATATTTGAAAAGAAAATTCTAAACTTTGTATCAGATAAAGCAAAAGAGTTTTTCAAAGGCTAAATAATGGTAAACAAAAGATCTACATTCTACCTCAGATTATTTTCGGACCTTCTGCTTTTAAATATTTCATTTATCGTTTCGGCGATCCTCGCGCAGTCTCTTAAAATTTTACTCGCCCGTGAATATATGTTTGTGCTGATGATGGCACTTAATTTTATCTGGTACTTTTTTTCTAACGTAATAAATTTCTATGAAGATTTTACGACCAGAAATCTTTCTTACCAATTTATTAAGATTGTCAGAAATGTTATTGTGCAGGCGCTTGCGGCGATTCTGTTTATTTTCATAGTTAAAGAAGATTTATTTACAAGAAATTTTATAATTCTCTATTCCATTATGCTTGTGGTTCTAATCAGCTTAAGAACACAAGTACTTAAATATTTTCTCGGGATAATAAGAGGAAGCGAAAAAAACATTATAAATGTTCTAATAATCGGTGCCGGAGAAATCGGAAAGAATTTTTATAAAATGATTTCCGATCATGAGGATTTCGGATTTAATTTTGTAGGATTTTTAGACGATGACCAAAGCGGAATCAACAAAGATATTATCGGCAAGCTAACGGATCTTGATAAAATACTTGTTGAAAAGACTGTTGATGAGGTAATAATTGCGCTTCCTATTTACGCATCAAACCAGCTTGATGATATTATCAAAACATGCAACCGGCGGGCAGTAAGAGCGAACATAATTCCGGATTATTTTCGCTTCGTTTCCAAAAAATTTCAAATCAGTATGATAGGAAATTTTCCTATTATTACGGTAAGAAGCGAGCCGCTCGGAGAGTTTCATTGGCGATTCGTCAAAAGAGCTTTCGACATAACTTTTTCTATACTCGCAATTATATTTATACTCTCCTGGCTTTCTCCACTGCTCATTTTATTAAACGGGCTTTTTTCATCAGGCGCTTTATTCTTTGTGCAAGATAGGATAGGCGTAAACAATCAAACATTCCATTGTTACAAATTCAGAACAATGCATGTGGATAATAAAAGTACTAATGAATATCAACCTACAGTTGAAGGAGACCTACGCATCACTAAAATCGGGAAGTTTCTAAGAAAGTCTAATATTGATGAGCTTCCTCAATTTATTAATGTTTTCAAGGGTGAAATGTCAGTTGTGGGACCAAGACCTCACCCACTTGCCTTTAACGAAATATATGAAGGGATGGTTGAAGAAATAAAAATAAGAAGCTGGGTGAAGCCCGGCATTACGGGTTGGGCGCAGGTGCATGGTTTACGCGGTGATGTACCGGACTATGATGAGAATAAAAAGAGAACTATAAAAAGAATCGAATACGATCTTTGGTACATAGAAAATTGGTCGTTTTGGTTAGACATTCAGATCATTTTGATGACGGTTTGGCAAATGATTAAAGGAGAAACTAAAGGTGTTTAGAAAATTATCTTTGAATATTGAAATAAATGATTTTACAATTCACTTGACATTAAAAAGAAGCGAAACTAATTTACTTCAAAAGTTATAAAATATTTATTAGGCAATAACATGTCCTTAACAAAAAAAATTATACCGGCTGTTGTTTTTGTTCTTCTTTTCATTACTTCAATTTTAAATTTTAGCTGTAAGCCAAATTCTACCATCACACAACCCACGGGCAGCGGGACAAATCAAACAAGCATAATAAGCGGACAGGTTATTAGCAGTACAACGGGAATACCGGTAGACAGCGCTATTGTCCAGGTATATGGTTCATCAGTTAACACAAGTATCTTTACCGATTCTCAAGGAAAATTTTCTACTTCGATTCAGCTACCCAGCAGTATAAACTTAACATTATTTATTACAAAGTCCGGCTTTAACCAAGATACAGTTGCCATAACTGTTACCGGTGGTACAAACTATGCATTTCAATCGCCGATAAGCCTAACCCCTGTAAGTTCTGGGCAAAAGCCATCCGGCGATCCCGTAAGCATTTTTTTAGCGTCACAATCTTCGACAAGTATTGGCATAATTGGAAGCGGCTCGCCTGTAACCGCGACTTTAACGTTTGAAGCTGTTGACTCATCCGGTACGCCGATAGATTTAAATCATTCTGTTATGGTCAATTTTTCAATCGGAGCGCAACCAGGCGGAGCAAGCCCAAGCCCCGTCTCAGTACAATCAAATGATTTAGGACAGGCTTCCGTTAATATTACAAGCGGAACAAAAGCCGGTGTTGTTCAAGTTTATGCTTCGATAAATTTAGGTACGCATACAATTTATTCGCAGCCAGTTGCACTTACTATTTTTGGAGGACTTCCGGACCTAGCACATTTTAGCATTATCCCGGCGTTGTTTAATTTTCCTGGTTATGATATTTTTAATTTAACGGATGCTATTACAGCCATAGTTGGCGATAAATATAGCAATCCTGTTAGACCAGGGACCGCCGTTTATTTTCAGTCTACTGCAGGAGTAATTGGCGCTTCGACAAATACAGATGCATCCGGTATTGGCTCTGTAATCTTAAGATCCGCTGCTCCGTTGGCAAACAATACCCAATATGGAACCGGTTTTGCAATGGTTACCGCCTACACTGCAGATGAAAATAAAAACATGATTTATGATTCGGTTAAAATACTTTTTTCCGGAATAGCGCAAAATCCCATTGTTTCCCCTACAACATTTGATATTCCAAACGGCGGCTTCCAAAACTTTACATATACAGTAAGCGATGAAAATGGAAATCCTCTTGCAAAAGGTACTACAATTAGTGTAGCTGTAAGTGGAACTAATGTTGCGGGTCAAGGTGATGTTGCAGTTACCTTGCCGGATACTCAAAGCAAAACTTGGACCCATTTTGGTTTCCAGGTTTATGATACTAACGATACTGTAAACGTTTCTGCTCCGGTATCAGTAATAATATCTACAAATGGACCGAATGGAAGTTCTTCTACGACTATTTATGGTACGAGCCATTAAGCTATTTTTTATGAGATCTAAGAAGATATAATTAGTAAGTGCAAGATCGTAAAATTAAATGTCATCTTCTCTGCCGTGGCATAAATGTAGATGTTCCTTTACTAAAATAATCGAAAAAATGTTTACTGTCCTTTCTTAAATTTATTACTCACATTATTGAGAAGCCTTCAAGGTTTTAGTGAAAGATTTTATCTAAAATCTTCATTTACTCCTCATTTTTATTGAACGCTGGTATTAGTGTTTTGCAATGAAAAATCTGTCCGAAGTTTTACTTATATGAATAAAAATCGGCCATTTTGTCACACTATTTTTTCTGCAATTTTTAGATAAGAATTATAGGCTTGTTAGAAGCCTGGTAGAAATGGGGAAAATTTAGGCAAAAAACTGAGGGAAAAATGGCTAAGGTGTGACAAAATGGCCGACTTCAGATTGCTAAGGACAGGCAACTCAGTGATATTTTATTAGCTCCTACAATACAATAAATTTCAAATATAATATGAATCTCTAATGTCCTTTTATTTCAATCAAAATATTCAAGCCTGGTAAATCAAACAGAGCTCATTTTCATACATGCTATTCATCAGTTCGAATTAGAGAATTTACTTATTTCTCCCGGCAACCTTTCTATTTTCAAAGCATCTTATCCTAAATAATATTATAAAAAGTGAAAAAATGAAATCTGAATTGTTCAAAAAATATATTAAGTTCTTGCCTGTTTTAATTGGCGGAGGGCTTGGTTTTGCTTATTATTATTTCATAGGATGCACTACAGGCAGGTGCCCGATCCAAAGTAACCCATATATCAGTACTCTTTACGGCGCGGCAGTTGGGCTCATCTTTGCTTTCCCTTCAAAGAAAAAAAAGAAAAGCTGATTTAAGTTTATTCTTATTAAAGTTATTTATATTTTTAGCACGAATAAATTTTGTAAAAAATATCCGGGAATAAAACTATGGCATCAGACTTATTAGCGCACGCAGAAATACCCTCTACCGATCTCGACAAGAGTAAAGAATTTCTTCTAAAATTATTCGGATGGGAATTCAAACCCTTCGGCAAAGGATATCTTCTTTTTAACACTCACAAAGGTTTTACCCTGGGGCTAAGAAAAGTTGATAAGGTCTCTACCGGTGAAACAACCATTTTTCATGTAAGAGTAAAATCCATTGAAGAACATTTAGGTAAAGTAAAAGAATTGGGCGGAGATATATTCCGTGAAAAAACAATTATCCCTGCAATGGGTGCTTACGCTTTGATAAAAGATCCTGATGGAAATATACTTGGATTGTATCAAACTAATTAGTAAAGATTAAAATGCCGGGACAAGTTTCGATTTGTCCCGGTATCTTTCATCAAAATATTTTTGGGAATTATCATTTTAATCTACCCGCCATCATAAATTACTTACATCTTAATATATAAAGATTAATTTTGCCTTCGGGTTAAATAAATATTTTTAACCATAAAAAACATAAGAGGCTGTTATGAAAAATTCACTAATAATTACAGTCTTGTTTTTATTGTTCTCCAGCATTTCTTTATTTGCCGAATCTAATCTCGGCTCCGCTAATTCATTGATTACTAAAAAAGTAGTTGATAATTATATGATTGGAATTAATTCTGATAACGAGGGTGTTAAATTAAGCTGTGCGTATTTTATGGGAGAATACAATATTGACGAAGGTGTAATTCCTTTAATGAAAATTTTACATAACGGAAAGACTGAAGAAGCTAGAATTATTGCGGCACTTTCGTTAATAAAAATTAAGACGCCGATGGCGGTATATTCAGTTAAAGAAGCGGCAAAGCTTGATGATAGTGAAAGAGTTAGAAGGATTTGTAAAGGATTCTACGATAGCTTAAATCTGAATGAAGAGAATAATGATCTTGAAGCAGTTTTGTAATAATTGGATATAAAGAATATATATTTTCACTATCAAAGATAAAGCTTCCTCTGACCCGAATAAATTAGATTTATGATCAGAGGAAGCTTATTATTTGCCTAAAATTTAAGAAGGCAAGAACCCAAAAGATGTCCATATTTTCTATAAACCAGAAGGGTTCGTTTTATTTAAAGAGCCACAGGAATTCACCGTAACCATCCTTTTCCATATCTTCTTTTGGTATGAACCTAAGCGATGCGGAATTTATACAATACCTTAATTTGGTCGGTGTGGGTCCGTCGTCAAAAAGATGTCCCAAATGTGAATTTCCGATTTTGCTTCGCACTTCTATTCTTTGCATTCCCAAAGAATTGTCATCTTTTTTGACTAGGTATCTTGGATCGATTGGTTGTGTAAAGCTTGGCCAGCCGCAGCCGGAATCAAATTTATCTTTTGAACTGAATAAAGGCTCGCCTGAAACTACATCCACATAAATTCCCTCTTTATGATTATTCCAATATTCATTTTGAAATGGTTTTTCGGTTCCATTTTTTTGAGTTACTTCATACTGAAGCGGTGTTAATTCCTTTTTCATTTCAGCCTCTGATAGTTTTTTATATTTATCTATTCCTGAATCGCCCCAAACACCTTTTATAAAATTCTCCCTTCCTGATGCCGACTCGTAAGCTTTGAATCTTACGGGATTTTTTTTATAAAAATGCTGTTGATTATCATCTGCAGGGTAGAAAGAAGTAAATTTTTCAATCTTTGTAACGATAGGATTCTTGAAAATACCCGACTTGCCCAATCTTTCTTTTGATTCTTCGGCAACTTTTTTTTGAGTTTTATCTTTATAAAAAATAACAGACTTGTATTGAGAGCCACGGTCATAAAAAGACCCCCCTGTGTCCGTTGGGTCAAATTGTTTCCAATAAACATCAAGCAACTCTGAATAACTTATAATGTCAGGGTCAAATACAACCTGCACTGCCTCAACAGCGCCGGTTGTTCCTGTTGATACTTCATTATAAGAGGGATTTTTTACATGTCCCCCTGCAAACCCGGAA
This sequence comes from Bacteroidota bacterium, assembly GCA_021831685.1. Taxonomy (GTDB): domain Bacteria; phylum Bacteroidota; class Ignavibacteria; order Ignavibacteriales; family Ignavibacteriaceae; genus FEN-1297. Next base: position 17,526 of record JAKBMG010000188.1, read on the forward strand.
ATTACTTCTTTTACACCGTCCAATGATTCAAACGGTGCATCCATACACCAGTAGCATCCACCGGCAAAAGTTGCCGTTTCCATTCTGCTATTTGACTGAGGTAATAATCTTGCAGAATCTCCCTTTGAATCTATTTTTGCACAGCTATTTATAAACAATGCGCTCATCAAATAAAATAAAATGTTAATCTTCATTCTTTATTCCTTTCGATTTTTCCGTAGAATAATATTTGACTACGGTATAAACCTACTTTGCAAAGTTCACGAAATGCTCACAATGAATAATAAGAAGATAAAATTTGATAAGTTGATTTAAAGTGATTTTAAATAAGTCTAATACTTAAAATGTTTTATCGCCTCTCCTTTTACGCCGATTTCAGTCATAGCTTCTATTCCAATTTGAAGGTGTAGATCAGAGAAATTTTTTGTAACCATATTATCTGATTCTTCGGTCTTGATTCCTTCCGGAACAAGCGGAGTATCAGAAACAAGTAGCAATGCGCCACGGGGAATGGCATTTACAAGACCCGCTATAAAAAGTGTGGCGGTTTCCATATCAATCCCGATTGTAAAAAGTTTTTTAAGGTAAGCTTTAAATTCTTCATCCCATTCCCATACGCGCCGGTTTGTTGTATAAATTACACCGGTTCTGTATTCAAGTTTGCGAGCAATAATTTTTTCCGAAACAAATTTATGAAGCTTAAAAGAAGGAAGAGCCGGAACTTCGGTTGGAAGATAATCGTTGCTTGTACCGTCCCCGCGTATTGCAGCAGTTGGGAGAATAAAATGCCCGATTTCCGTTGAATGTTTCAAACCACCACATTTACCGAGGAACAAAACTCCTTTCGGTTTAACAGCAACCAATAAATCCATTACCGTTGCAGCATTTGCAGAGCCAATTCCGAAATTAATTATAGTTAAACCCTCTGAGTTTGTCGAAGTCTGCATAGGTTTGCCAATTCCATTAACGTTGCACTTAAATTTATCTGCAAAGCTTGTAACGTAATTATTAAAATTCGTGAGAAGAAAATATTCTCCAAAATCTTTCAGCGGTGTACCAGTATAACGGGGAAGCCAGTTCTTAGCAATTTCATATTTTGTTTTCATAGGACTCTCTCAGAATAGAATTTTTAAGTGATTTAAAATATCGTTTATTCCAACAACAGTATTAAATTTACCGGCAAATTAAGAAATTCTTTTTTATTCAAAAAATTTTGGAGATGAACTCACTTGGAAATAAAGCATGATAAAGACAACCAGAGATTTTTTTCTATTGTTGAGGGAAGAGAATCTTATCTTCAATATCTAAAAGTTGATAGCGCTACTTTGGACTATTACAAAACTTATGTTCCAAACGAATTGCGCGGAAAGGGAATAGCCGGGAAAATTGTAGAGACAGCACTAAATTATGCCCGGGAAAACAATTTAATGATTATTCCATCATGTTCTTATGTTGACACTTTTATCGAACGCCACCCGGATTATGGTAAAATGGTAAAAAAATAGAGCAGCATTTACGCCGCTCTATTTTTTTTATTGAAACTAATATTTTTCGATTTAACGTTGAGCAAGATCTACTATTTTAGCTTTGCGCTCAAAGTCATTTCAACCGATGCTAGTGCCTTTGATACAGGACATCCCTTCTTTGTATCTTCAGCAAATTTTTGAAATGCGGAGTCGTCAATTCCATCAACGCTTGCTTCAGTATGAATTTCAATCTTAGTAATTGTAAAGCCGGAGTCAAGTTTTTCTATATGAACTTTATCCTCGGTATTAACTGAATTAACTTTAAATCCCGCGCTTGCCAAACCATTAGCAAGAGCCATGGAATAACATGCGGCGTGAGCTGCACCCAAAATTTCTTCCGGATTAGTTTGACTGCCGTTTTCAAATCTTGATGTAAAATTGTATGGTGTGTTTTTTAGAATCCCGGTCTCAGTTGAAATATTTCCATTCCCACTTTTTAAATCTCCGTACCATTCGGCAGATGCTTTTCTTATAGGCATAATTTATCCTTTCAGTTATTTTTTTGATTTTAAGTTAAACCTTTTTCATGGAAGATGCTAAAAGAATGTTTGATAACTTTCACATTAACTTGATAGGTTGTAAGGTTTGAATGCGGTGAAGCAATTCAGCAATCGCAAAATTTTGATGTTATGATGTAATAATATATTTTCAATATAAAATTGAAGAAGCGTATTGATTTAATATGTAAAACGATCAATAAAATTCCCGGAAACAATAATGTACTTTAAGCCGGTTTAACTTTATCTCCTTTCTTTTTTTAAAGAATAATATTGGTGAAATATAATAATGATAAAAAAAATTCCTAAACAAGTACTAATTCTCGGTTTTGTTAGTTTATTTACGGATATCGCTAGCGAAATGTTATATCCTATCACCCCGATATTTTTGACTGCCGTCCTCGGCGCGTCAATGGCTACAGTTGGGGTGATCGAAGGCTTAGCAGAATTTATTGCCGGGTTTCTTAAAGGATATTTCGGACGTCTTTCAGATAAATTAAAAAAGCGCTCTATCTTTGTCACTGCCGGTTACGGACTTTCTGCGCTATCAAAGCCTCTACCAGGAATTTTTCCTTTTATACCTACAGTAGTTTTTTCAAGAGTTGCTGATCGTGTTGGAAAGGGAATGCGCACAGCTCCGCGCGATGCTCTACTTGCCGCAAATGCTAATGGAAATACCGGCGCTGTTTTTGGATTTCATCGAGGCATGGATACGCTTGGCGCTGCGCTTGGTCCATTTGCAGCCTTAATTCTTCTTCACTTTTATCCACATGATTATATCCTAATATTTTTAGTGGCTTTTTTCCCTTCGGTAATTGCTGTCAGCTTTTCTGCATTTGTAAAGGATAAAATTGTTGAAAAAAAAATAGCGCCTAAGTTTAAGTATCTTGAGTTCTGGAGAACTGCACCTGCTGAATACAAACATTTAATCTATCTCATTATACTTTTTTCGTTTGTAAATAGCAGTGATGTTTTTTTGATACTTAAATCAAAAAATATTTCTCACTCCAGCACATTGGCTATAATTGGCTATATTTTTTATAATCTTATATATGCGGCTTCATCTTATCCTATGGGTAGGATAGCTGATCGTATAGGGAAAAGCAGAGTCTTTATAATAGGAATATTTATTTTCTCTCTAGTATATTTTGGTTTTGCTGTTTCACCAAATATTAAAATAGTTTGGGCATTGTTTGTATTATATGGGATTTATGCGGCATCTACCGAAGGCGTTGCAAAAGCCTGGGTATCCGATCTTATACCGGATGAAAATCGCGGATCAGCAATCGGGCTTTTAACTATGCTTTCAAGTTTTGCATTGATGTTTGGTTCTTTTTTTACTGGAGTTTTATGGGATAAATTCGGTTCTTCTATACCATTTCTAATCTCCTCCATTGTTAGTTTTTTTGTGGCTTTAATCTTTATTTACTTAAAAAAGGAGCTTATTTTTAAGCAGAAAATTGATTGAAAGCAAAGAGTTAGGATGAAAATCTTAGCCACCAAGACACAAAATCTTAACAAAGTTTTCCTTCGCGAAATCTTTGTATCCTAGTGTCTTCGTGGCGGGTCATTCATTTCTGCATAAGATGAATTATAAAATAAATTCCAACATAACGGACTAATACAAGCCGTTTGCTGCTATCTTAAAGACTTCAAAGTATTAAGTCATTTTCTTATCTTTAGTTTTAATTTTTTAGAATGGTATATGAATAATTTTAAGGAAGTTGCCGTTGTTGCCGTTAGCGGTGGTATGGATAGCTGTGTTTCTGCAGCCATTGCAAATCAAAATTATGAGCTTGCATTCGCCCATATAAATTACGGGCAAAGAACAGAGAAACGGGAATTAAAATCTTTTAACGACATTGCCGACTTTTACGGCGTGGATAAAAGATTGATTATTGATTTTACTCATCTCGCCGAAATCGGCGGATCATCTTTGACGGATAAAAATATTGAGGTTTCAAAAGCAGACTTGTCAAATGAAGAAATTCCTTCTTCATATGTCCCTTTTAGAAACGCTAATATCCTTTCAGCCTGTGTTAGTTGGGCAGAAGTTCTAAATGCAAGTAAGATTTTCATTGGAGCCGTTTATGAGGACTCTTCCGGTTATCCCGACTGTCGTCCTTCTTTTTTTGATGCCTTTGAAAAAATGATTGATGAAGGAACTAAAACGTCAACTAAAATTAAAATTGAAACCCCCATCATAAATTTATCTAAGGCAGAAATTGTTAAACAAGGAATTAAACTTAATGCGCCGCTTAGTCTAACATGGTCTTGTTATCAAAATGAAGATGAGGCCTGCGGCGTTTGCGATAGCTGTGCTTTAAGGCTGCGGGGCTTTCAAATAGCCGGCATTCAAGATCCTATAAAATATAAAGTACGTCCGGAGTATCGCTAAGAAATTAAAAGTTTTCATTTGAAATTGTGATATTTATTTTTTCATTGAATCGAGGTTAATTTGAACGAGAAAATTAAATTGTTGGAGGTATTTGATAATGCTTATCCAAACAGAAATTATACAGTAATTCACACAGCGCCGGAGTTTACATCCGTATGTCCCAAAACCGGGCAACCTGATTTTGCAGCAATTACAATTAAATATATTCCGGATAAATTATGTATCGAGCTAAAATCGTTAAAAATTTATTTAAACTCATATCGCAATGACGGAATTTATTTTGAAAGCGTAACTAATAAAATACTTGACGACCTCGTCCAGGTATGCAAGCCGCGTTACATGATTATTACGGCTGATTTCAATGTCCGCGGCGGTATTTCATCAACCGTGCAAGCAGAATTTAAGGACACTAATTTTAATATCTAATTTCCAAAAAATATGACTTCAACAGTGAACATCAAGCAGGAATTTATTCGCAAGAGGGACAAACTTTTCCATGATCACTTAAAGCAAATGGATGCTTTGAGATTTAGTATGGATTACAGCCTCCTCGTTGAAGAACATATTAGGACTTTAGCGGGTTCTAAAAAATATAATTTTATTCTTGCTTCCGCCGGAAGTTTTAGCAGGAGGGAACTTTCTCCTTTTTCGGATATTGATATAATTTTTATTACAGGTTCCGTAGAAGAAAATTCAACAGAAATTGCACAGCTTGTAACAAAGTTTTGGGACAATGGAATCGAAGCCTCCCATACCGTAAGAGAATTTTCAGACATAAAAAAATATCTCGAAGAAGATCTACATACATTTACTCAATTTTTCGAAACCCGCTTTTTACTCGGCTCAGAAAAGATTTATAAAGAATGGAATAAAATTCTTTTTTCTATAATGGAAGATGATGTTAAAGTTAAGCTTGTTAATGAATTATCCAGCGACATTTCCCTGAGGTATGAAAAATTCGGCGATTCTCCAAAAGTTCTTGAACCCAACGTTAAAAGCACTGCCGGCGGCCTTCGGGACTTTCAAACAATCGAATGGATTTATGTTCTAATGAATGGTATGCTTTTGAATAAGCAAGCGGAAATTACTCAAGCCGAATCTTTTATAAATTTACTTCGTGAAAATAATTATACGACTCCGAATGAATGTAAGCGACTTCTTGACAGCTATAAGTTGATAATGACCGTAAGAAATCTGCTTCATTTAATTTCTAATCAAAAGAATGACCGCTTTGAATTTGGAGCTCAAAAAAAAATATCGGGAATGTTTTATCATCAAAAGGATTCTCTTGCTGTTTTTATGCGCGAATATTTTATTGCTGCTAATGTTATAAACCGCTTTTCAAAATCAATGATAAAAAAATTTCAAGAGGAAATCTCTAATCCGCTTCCGGATTCTCTATCAATAGAGCTTGACGATAATTTTATTTTGAAAGGAAAAACAATTTCACTGAATGGGAAAAACGAATTATCCGGTTCCGATATTTTACGTGCATTTTACTACCGAGGATTTTACAGCGCTCACTTTGATGAAAATCTCCGTTCATTAATTGTAGAGAAGGTTGAAAATTATGGCAACAGTAGCGGGCTTGAAATAGAATCTTCTACTTTTTTTAGAGAAATATTAAAGCTGCCTAAAAACGTAGGACAAACCTTATCCGTTATGAACGAGTTGGGCGTGTTAAAGGCTTTTATGCCTGAATTTGGTGAACTAATCGGGTTTCTTCAGCATGGTGTTTACCACTGTTACACCGCAGATGAGCATACTTTAATGACAATTCAAAATTTGGAAAAGCTGGAGAAAGATCCTTCGCCACTTGGAAAAATTTATAACAATATGAAGGATAAAGAGTTACTGCATCTTGGCTTGCTGTTTCATGATATCGCAAAACCTGTAAATATTTCCGGGCATGAAATTATCGGTGCTGAAATGGCGGCTTCAATAATGAACCGTCTTGGCTATAGTGAAGAAGAAATTGAAAAGGTAACTTTTCTTGTAAAAAATCATCTTGCCATGGAGCAAGTCGCTTTCCGGAGAAATTTAAATGATCCGGAAACTTTGAATAACTTTACCTCACGATTTGATTCACTTGAAAAACTGGACTTACTATATTTGGTCACATACGCAGATCTCTCCGCCGTTAATAATGCTGTGTGGACAACTTGGAAAAGCGATCTACTTGCTGAACTTTATAAAAAATCCCACGCAATGATTGAAGAACAAATCTCCGGTGAGGAATTATTAATTTCAAGCGTTTACGTAGTTCCCAAAGAAATAAGTAAGCACTCTCAGTTTATCTCCGAGGCAAATGTCAAGGATCATATTCAATCTATAAATGACTTAGGATACACACATCAATTTTCCGAAAAGGAAATTGCTAAACATGTTGAAGAAATTCAAAAAGGAGTATCACTTTCGGCTCTCTTCAAAGAGTTTAACACTTTTACTAACATAACGGTTATTACCAAAGATTTTCCATCGCTGCTTTCAAGGCTTTGCGGAGCGCTTTCAATCAACGATGCAAATATTCATGACGCAAAAATCTTTACCCGCAAAGACGGAATTGTAATCGATACTTTTAACGTTACTGATTTTAGAACTAACGAAAATATTGATAAAGAAAGATATCCTAAAATAGAGAATGACTTGAAGTCGGTCGTATCCGGGCTGCTTCAATTAAACCAGGAATTTGTGCGAATGAAATCAAAATGGTGGCGCATCGAAAGCAAATTTTTTAAACGCACAGGCAAGATTAAAGTTGAATTTGAAAAACATAAAAGATATACCATCATAGATATTATTTCTCCGGACCGTTTAGGATTTTTATACCAGGTTACTTCAAAAATGAGCGAACTCGGTTTAATTATTTATCTGGCAAAAATTTCTACTAAAGGAGATGACATTGTTGATTCCTTTTATGTGCTTGATCGAAACGGAAATAAAATTTCGCAAAGCGATTATGACTTTATAAAATCGGAATTAACCGAAACTATTACATTAATGTTGTAAGGGAATTTGGAATGAACTTCATGGAAAAGGAAAAACCGATTGGCGTTTTTGATTCTGGTATCGGCGGTTTGACCGTTGTGAAAAGAGTAGTATCAGCTTTGCCTACGGAAAATATAGTTTACTTCGGCGACACAGCACGCGTTCCCTACGGCTCTAAATCAAATGCAACAGTGATAGAATACGGTCTGCAGGATGCCCGTTTTCTAATCAACAAAAATGTAAAAGCAATTGTAGTTGCGTGTAACACAGTTTCTTCCGTTGCGCTAGATGAGATTAGAAAAAAATTCAACGTTCCTGTAATAGGTGTAATTGAGCCAGGAGCAGCTCTTGCCGCTAAGGAAACCAAGAACGGGCGGATTGGAGTTATCGGAACGAGAGCTACAGTAAACAATAAGGCATACTCAAACGAAATAAAAAAAATAAATTCATCTATCGAAGTTTATGAAAGAGAATGTCCGTTGTTTGTCCCTCTTGCAGAAGAAGGCTGGATTAGGCACAAAGCTACTTACGATATTGCAGAAGAATATTTAAAGGAATTGAGGGAATTGAAAATTGATACGCTAGTGCTTGGTTGCACTCACTACCCGATTTTGTCCGGCGTAATTCAGGAAGTAATCGGAAAAAATGTTAAACTCATTGATTCCGGTGTAGCTTCAGCCGAAGTTATAAAAAAAGAATTAGACAGAGTCGATCTTCATACAAATAAATATTCTTCCGGTAATCAAGAGTTTTATGTGAGCGATTTACCAACTAAATTTAAAGAAGTTGCAGAATTATTTCTCGGCCAGGAAATAAAATTAGTTCAAAAAGTTGATCTGGAAACACTTACTTCTTGAAGGAGTCTATCGCAAAATTAAAATCAGAGTGAAAAAGATTCGCATATATTTTTTATACGGGCTGAAAAGATAAATTTCACTTCTCAAAAATCTTTCTTAAATCATCTTGATTTTTTGTTACTCCAAGCGAAAGCATTAGCTTTATTCTTGCTTTTTGTCCATTGAGATAATCCGTAAAAATAACACCGATATTATGAAGCCATTTGCCGGCGCCGGGATAGCCGTAAATATCCATAGTTTCTCCAGCCGGGCATCGGGATACCAAAACAACAGGGATATTTTTGTCTACCGCGTACTTAATTCCTTCAAAGGCTGCCGGAGGAACGTTACCGACGCCGAGTGCCTCAACAACTATTCCCTCTGCTCCGCTATCGGCAGAAAACTTAAAAAATTTTTCATTCATTCCAGCGTAAACCGTAATCAAATCAACGTTACTAACAATTGTATCACTTTCGATTGTTTCAAGCTTACGCGGCAGTCTGTTCAGAATTACTCTCCCGTTTTGAACAAAACCAAGCACCCCAAAGTCAAGGCTGCGGAAACTGTCAATTTCTTCCGTAAAGGTTTTTGTCACTTCGCTTGCTGCGTTAATCTCTCCGTTTAGACAAACGAGGACACCCAAATTTTTACAATTGTCATTTAGGCATACCTGAATCGCATCTGTAAGATTTCTTGGCCCATCCCAGTCTGCTTCAGAACTGTTTTTCATCGAGCCAATAACAACTATAGGAAGCGAGGTTTTAATTGATAAGTCCAGGAAGTATGCAGTTTCTTCAAGCGTGTCTGTTCCGTGAGTAACGATTACTCCATCATAATTATCGGCTTTAATCAACTCTCTAATTTTTTTTGAAAGCTGAAACATTAATTCCGGAGTCATGTGTGGTCCGGGATATTTTCCAAAGTCATAGCAAGTAATATTAGCAAGATTTTTTGCTTCCGGAATTTTTATTAAAAGCTCTTCCCCTGAATATCGTGGCACAGCGCTGCCCGTACTTTCGTCTATCATCATAGAAAAAGTGCCGCCGGTAAATACTACTAAAATGTTTTTCATAGTCAAATCTTTTTTTGATCTAAAATATATACAAAGTTTTCATTTTTTTATTAATAATTCACATTCGACATAATGAGAAAACTCCGAGTTTTTCCTAAACCTCGGAGTTATATTTCAGTAACCATGTTAAAATTTTGTGCATTGGGGCCTTAGTCGTTAAGTTTTTCATGTAGAATGCATAATATGAGTTAATAATTTATACGGTTAAGATGAAGCAATAGTATTCTATATTACAAAAGTGCAATTTTACCTTGAAATACAAGTGAACTTGTAATATTTTTGAGCAAAAATTTTGGAGAATAAATATGTTATCAATAACTGATGTTGAATTGACGCCAAATCCCCATGCATTAAAATTTGTTTTGAATGAAAAAATATTGAACTTTGAAACACGGCAATTTCATAATAAACAAGAAGCCGAAAACGATCCTTTAGTAAGCGGAATTTTTGAAATCGAAGGAGTTGTTTCAGTTTTTTATATGGATAAATTTATAACAATTGAAAAAGACAAACAGGCAAGCTGGGTACAAATTCAGAAACCATTTATAAATTTCATAAAGATGTTTGATAAGTCTTTAATCCCAGCTGAGAAAGAGGTTCACTCAAATGATGAGAATGCGGGAGAACTTTTAAAACAGATAAATATAATTTTAGACGAAAGAGTTAGACCAGCTTTGGCCGGGGACGGCGGCGGGCTCCAGGTTATCGGACTTGAGGGTTTCAAAGTTAAAATTCACTATCAGGGTGCTTGCGGAAGTTGTCCGTCAGCTATCAGCAGCACATTGACTGCAATAGAAGGTTTGCTTAAAAGAGATGTTCATCCGGATCTTGAAGTGGTAGCCGCATAAATATTTTATTTCTAATTTTCGCCGGGGAAGAGAATAAAAAATATTTTTTACCCTTTTTAATTTCTTTTTTTATAAATTTCCATCGTACAAACAAGCTCTTATGATGGAAGAAAACAAAATCCTATATACTGCCTCCTTAAAAATATCCGGAATACAATTTAATGTCTTTACTTCACAAAAAGGTATAAGATATCTTTTTGTGAATAAGAAAGACTTCGCTCTTAAGAATGCCGTTGTCACAAAACTTCATCCGGACGATCCTTATATGTTCTACGTATTCAATCAACTTACAGAATACTTCAATCGCGAGAGGAAAAAGTTCTCGGTGCCGCTGGATATTCATGGAACGGAATTTCAAATAAAGGTTTGGCAGCAACTGATGCAAATACCATACGGAGCAACGATCTCCTACCAAATGTTGGCAGAAAATATTGGTAATCCTAAAGCAGTTCGGGCAGTTGGCAAAGCTAATGGATCAAATCCGGTGTCAATTATTATCCCATGCCATCGAGTTATTAACTCAAACGGGAAGTTAGGTGGTTATTCTGGCGGATTGGATATAAAAGAAAAGTTACTTGAACTCGAAGGCGGGTTAAGTCTGAAGTTGTTTGAAAAATAATTTTCTTTTTATTCAAAAAAAAAGCGGTCTATTACCGCTTAATTTTTTTTATTTTAATTCAGACACTTTGCTTATGTCGTCAAGCTTAACAAATCTTTCATTGAATTTGAAAGACCCTTTTGATGTTTTAACCGTTTTAATCAGTTTAACATTCACGCCGTCTACTTTCTTTTTAGCCTTTGCTTTATCGGCGAACGATTGCTGTTTTGCCATTTTTACACTCCTTGCATTTTTATGGCTTCAAATATAGCTAATACCATTTTTAAATAAAAGGAACAAAATTTATAAACATAACAAAAAGTTTAATTTGATTTGGCGAATTTAGGCCACAACCAATAACTCCTCTGTAAAACAAAAGGAATGTTGTGGAATTTCTAACCACCCTATCATTCCACGACTCCAATTTTCCTAGGCTTGCGTAACATCAGTTACATACTAATTTAGGCAAAAATGTTACAAAACTTCAAATTAAATCAGCAAATTCAGCACCAGAAATATTCTTCAAATCAATTGGCGAAACGGATACTTGCATTCCTCTTACTCCGGCGCTCACATAAATTCTATCGAACAACTGACAAGTTTCTTCAATAAAAGTCGGAAAATTCTTCTTCATACCTATTGGAGAGCAGCCGCCTCTAATGTAACCGGTTATATTGAAAAGATCCTTTGTCTTTATCATTTCCACTTTTTTATTACCACTGCATCCAGCAGCCTTTTTCAGATTCAATTCTGCCGTTACGGGTATGCAGAAGATATTTATGCCCGTTTTATCGCCCGTTGTTACAAGAGTTTTGAAAACAGATTCTCCCGCAACGCCAATCTTACGCGCAACTGTTTCACCGCTTAAATCTTCTTCTTCAACATCATACGTGTGAGCTGTGTAAAAAATATTATTAGATTCTAAAATTCTAATTGCATTTGTTTTAGACATTAGTAGTTCGTTTAAATATTCATATTAAAAAAATAAATCATGTTGTACAAATAAATGTATAATTATTCTATTGTACTGTTATTTTCTTCATCCTTCCATTTTGTTGCACTTAATTCTTCATAATTCAAACTGTAGTTCCCTGCTTTTATAAGAAATTTCGTATAGGGATGTTTTGGGTAAGAGAACAACTCTTGTGTGGAAGATTTTTCAACAATATTTCCTTTATATAAAATTATCATTTCATCGCAAAGCTTATTAAGAATAGAAAGATTATGCGCAATACAAATCATTGTGATTTTATATTCATGATTAATCTTCTTAAAAAGATTTAAAAGATTCAACTGCGATTCCGGGTCCTGTGCAGAAAAAGGCTCGTCAAGAATAAGTAATTCGGGATTAGTGGCAAGTATTCTTGCAAATGCTGCGCGCTGCTGTTCGCCTCCGCTTAGTTCATATCCTTTTTTCTTTCTTACTAATTCTGAAATGTTTAATGATTCGAATATCTTTTCCTTTTCGGATTCAACATTTTTAGTCTGATGACGGATTCTCAAAGTTTCCTCAACTATCGATTCAATCTGCCGAAGAGGGTTTAATATCTCTCCGTTGTTTTGAAAGAGAATCTGGACAGGATTTGTTTTTGTTCTTTTCCATTCTCCGGAAAAATTATAAATGATTTCCCCATTATACGATTTGTTTATGCCGGCTATTATTTTTGCAAGCGAAGTTTTACCGCTTCCCGATTCTCCCGCAATTCCTAAGATTTTTCCTTTCTCTAAATTCAAACTGATATTATTTAAGATTATTTTTTTCGCTCCTCCTTTACTTAAATGAGTTGAATCGTCTACCGAGTAACAGATGTTTTCCAATTTTAATAAATAGTTCATTTCCATAAGGAATTACCTGCTGTCAGAAATTTGTTTAATGATGGATCTATACCAGCTTCAAAGAACTTTTGGGTATCGACAAAAGAGGAAAGTTTTCCTTCTGAGATAAATGCAATTTTATCACTGATTTTTTGTGCAAACATTATATCATGTGTAACCAAAAGAGCGGCATGATCCTGTTCGCCGGTTAACTGGTTTTTTCGTGCCACGAATTCCTTTAGCTTGATGAGAAACAAATTTGAGATTGCCGAATCAATACCGGAAGTTGGCTCATCTAAAATTATAATTTGAGGATGAGCAAGCAGAGCAAGCACAAAGCTTATTCGCTGCGCCATTCCGCCGCTTACTTCATAAGGATAAAGTGAGAATAATTTGTGAGGGGCGGGCAGGATAAAATATTCCAGCAAATCATCTGCTTCGGAGATATCCTTCGCAATCCTTCGGAAGTAATAATCAAATTTCATTAAATGATCAAAGCTGTTTATGGAATCCTGGAAGACGTATTTTATTTTATTTCTTCTTATATCAAGCAGAGATGAGTAATTTAACGATAAAATATCTTCTTTATCGAAAACAACACTGCCTTCAACAGAATAAAATCTACTGTCAAGCAAACCAGTTAAAGATTTAATCAGAGTAGATTTCCCGGTTCCGTTTGACCCAAGGATCGTAGAAATGTTACCTGGCTCAAGAGCAAATTTTATTTCGCTTAAAAGGGTTCCCCTTTCATGAAGAATAATTTTTTTAATTTTTACGTCAAGCATTACTAATCATTTGTATTTATAAAACAAAATAATAAATTAAGATGAAAGATTTAACAATATTTGCAGCAAATAACAATGAATATAAAACGAATTTCTTTTTTAATATTATTTTTATTAATTGCATTTTTATCTTCATGCAATAAGGAAAATTCTTCGAATTCAAACCGTGTAATTATCGGAATTTCATCCGATATTGAATCGACGAATCCTCTCTTTGCATTTACGCCGAATGAAGGCAATATTTCGGAGCTTCTTTATTTAAGTCTAGTTCAATTTGATTGGGATAAGCAGAAGGGAGAATTAATTCCAAAGCCGATGCTGGCAAAAGACTGGTACTGGAATGCCGATTCCTCATCAATTACGCTTGATTTGAGAAACGACGTTTACTGGTCAGACGGCGTTCAGTTTACCGCAAACGATGTTGTATATTCTTTTGATGTTTATTCAGATCCTGTCGTGCAAAGCAGCCTTTATGGAACCTTTAAGAATTTTTATACCGACACGTCTCTTCACATAGATATAAATAAAACTTTTACGGTTGAAAGTCCTTTTAAGATAAAAATTAACTTTAAGAAAGGCTCTATACCAAACTTTGTCGATATCGGTCTTCCTTTGATTCCAGAACATGTCTTCAAAAATGTTGATAGAAAGAATTTAATTACCACTGAAAAAGATATGAAGCCCGTAACAGATGGCCCGTTTTATCTTTCTAATTGGGAAAAGAATCAAGCAATTATTCTAAAGGCAAACAAAAAATCATTTTTACACAAATCTTCGGGACTTTCAGAACTGATTTTTAAAGTTGTTCCAGACTACAGCTCAAGAATAATGCAGCTTAAAAGAGATGAGATTGATTTAACTGAAGACAGCGAAGCTGGCGATGTTGCTCAACTTAAAAATATATCAAGTCTGATAATCTCACCGATAGATGGAAGAGATTATGACTATGCAGCATGGAATAATATTGATCCAGATGCATATAAAAGAAATAAAATAATTCCGAATAAAATATTTGGCGATGAAAAAGTCCGGGAAGCTTTTACCTATGCCATTAACCGGCAGGAAATAGTCCATGATTTTTTAAATGACCTTGGCCAAGTTGCATCTGGACCGGTATCTCCGATTTTCAAAAATGCTTTAGATACTTTGCTAAAGCCGCTTCCTTATGATCCGGATGAAGCAAAAAGAATATTAGCTGCCGACGGATGGAAAGATGTAAATCAGGATGGCGTTTTAGAAAAAGGAAATCAAAAACTGTCGTTTACCTTTTATATACCCAGCGGAAACCCGCGTAGAAAATATGCAGCGACAATAATTAAAAATGATTTAAGGAAAATTGGCGTTGATATAAAAATAGAGTCTCTTGAACCGCAAGTATTTTTCCAAAGAATGTTTGCTCATGAATTAAATGCATGGATGGCAGGTTGGTCTGTACCGATTCCCCTTGATCTAAAATCTCCTTGGTATTCCGATTTGAAAAATACTCCATTAAATGTTTACGGTTATCAGAGCAAAGCTGCCGATGCATTATTAAATCTAATCGGGCACGAGAAATCCTCGCAACAAAGAGATCAACTTTATAAAAAATTTCAGGAATTAATTTACAAAGACAATCCCGTAACATTTCTTTATTGGGTTGATAATATTGTCGCTTACAATAGGCGGATAAAAAACATTAGTATTACGCCGCTTGGAGCTGTTGAACATTGCTGGAATTGGTCAATAACTAAATAATAGTGTATGAAGAAAGAAATTCTACAACTGTTATTTAGGAGAATTTTTACCTCGATCATTATCATGTTTTTATTGATCAGCTTTCTTTTCTTTTTGCTGAGAATATCTCCGGGCGACCCCTCGTTGAAATTTATTTCTCCCGATTTAAGTCCGAAGCTTGCTGCAAAAATCAGGGACTCCTTTAACTTAAACAGCTCTCTTGTTGATCAGTATAAAGCATTCTTAATAAATTTAGTTCGAGGGAACTTTGGAATTTCTTATACATACCGGATGCCGGTTTTATCTGTCATAAAAGATTATCTTCCTTTTACTTTAATTTTTTCAAGCATAAGCTTTCTAATTCAAATTATTGCCGGTTTCTTTTTAGCGCTGTTTTCTGTTAAAAAAATAAATGGAGCATTTGACAAAACAATTTCAAAGCTAAGTCTTATAGCTTATGCTATTCCGTCTTTTGTGCTTGGAGTTTCTTTAATACTTGTTTTCTCATCGGCATTAAATTTATTTCCTTCATCCGGATTATCTTCGTTCGACTTCAGTTCATTTTCATTTTTTCAAAGACTTTCTGATTATGCATTTCATCTCGTTCTTCCGTTGATAACTTTATCTTTAAGCGGTGTAGCGGTCTATTATAAATATCTCCGCGAAAATTTAGAGGATGTTTATAATAAAACTTTTGTGCTAAATCTTCGGGCGCATGGATTTACCGAAAAAGAAATTACAAGAAAACATGTTATACCGAATGCCATCAATCCACTAATCTCAGTCGCCGGTGTTGAACTTGGAATATTGTTTGGCGGTGCTCTTGTAACGGAAGTAATTTTTGGTTTACCCGGAATGGGGCGTTTGACTGTCAACGCTATTCTTTCTCGCGATTATCCTCTTGTAATTGGATGTACATTTATTTCCGGTGTGCTCGTTATTCTTTCGAATCTTGCCGCTGATTTAATAAAAGTTAGAGTTGATAAACGCCTCTTAAAAAGTACGCTTAATTAAATGACGTCAAAATTAAAAATATGGCATCTAATAATTGCGATATGTATTGCTTTGCTTCTCCTTAATTACGGTTTGGTAATAAAAACCTATTCCTTAATAATAATTTACTTGCAAATTATTCCCGAAAACTATCCAAGGGCAATTTCTCAAATAGGGTTTTCACTTATCGATTCCTGTGCATCGGCAATTTTGGTAGTTATCATTCCGATTTTTGTTTATCTCTTACGAAAGAGGGTAAAAATATTTTATGTGTCTTTAAATTTTACTTCAGCGGCTATAATCATCCTGATTTCATTTTTCATTTTTGCACCTTTTGCGGCAAGCAGCAACCCAAACTTTCAGCAAAACATCAGCGAAACAAAATTACTTCCCCCCTTTAGTTCTGTAGAAGTTATTCACTTAAAAAGGAATGAGAAGCCGGAACAAAATCTCATTGGCAAATTTTTTAATCTAAAAAAAGAGGTAGTTAAAAACACATTTGATGAAAGTATTATTTTTGCTGATAGTATAGTCATTACTAAAGTGGCTACTATTTATCAAAAAGGCAACCAGGTTATCTTACCAAAAGATACAATATTATTTTCTTATGGGAAGCCGGTGATTACAAAAAAACTTTTTCTATTCGGAACAGATGAATTTGGAAGAGACATATATTCAAGATTAGTATACGGTGCACGAATTTCTTTATTTGTTGGTTTAGGCTCTGTTACAATTTCTTTGCTGCTTGGTTTATCATTGGGTTTCTTAGCGGGTTACCCGGGGGGATTTGTCGACACAATCATTAGCAGGGTGACAGATATGTTTCTTTCTTTTCCTGCGATATTTCTTGTAATATTAATTTTAGCGTTATTTGGAAATTCTCTTTTCACCGTTATTATTGTGCTTGGATTTTCGGGATGGATGAGCTTATTCAAAATTGTTCGAAGCGAAGTTGTTTCACTAAAGCAAAAAGATTTCTTTATATCCGCAAAAATGTCGGGACTTTCGGGATATCGACTCCTGACGAAAGAAGTATTGCCGCTAATTTTGGCTCCCGTTGTTGTTAACCTTGTGTTTCAATACGGTAGCGTAATTCTTGCGGAGGCAGCGTTAAGCTTTTTAGGATTGGGAACGGGAAGCTCTTATCCGTCGTGGGGCGCAATGATCGAAGCAGGACAAAATTATTTAACGGAAGCATGGTGGATGATTGTTCCGCCGGGCTTATGTTTATTTGTAACACTCTACGCTGCCAATAATCTTGGCAAAGAAATAAATTTAATTTTTAATCCGCGGTTAAAAGGATGATTAACGAAAGATATTTGATAAATAAAAAAATTGGCAAAGGGCGCAGTCAGGTTTTTCTTTGTCAGGATATTGAATTTCCCGAAATAAAAAAAGTAATAAAACTTTTACCGGTAAATGCCGACCCTGAAGAGATCAAAATTTTTAGGAACGAATTTTTTATTCTCATGAAGCTAAATCATCCAAACATTATTAAAGCCAGCGACTTTGGAACGGTTTTGAAAACAGATGGCGAACAAGAAATTTCAAGTGGCTCAAAATATCTTATTATGGATTATTTTCAAGGTGAAGAGTTAATCCGTTATAATAATATTTCCGATGAACCGGCACTTCGTGAAATTATCAAGCAAATCTGTTCCGTGCTTTATTATCTTCATCAATCAAATTATGTCTATTATGATTTAAAGCCAGAAAACATATTAGTAAACGAATCTAACGGAAAACCAATTATTAAACTTATCGACCTCGGCTTTGCGCAGCATATTTTGGAGAGCCGTGAAGATATTATAAGAGGCACCCCCGAATATATTGCGCCGGAGATCATAAAAAACGAAAAACATAATCATCGTGCTGATTTATATTCTTTGGGAATAATGCTCTACAAAATTGTTTATGGTAAATTTCCATTTAAAACCAGTAACGAACTTGAAATTTATAAATCTCATCTTGAAATGGAATATGAATTTCCTCAATCAAAATATTCTGGAGAATTGATTGCTGCAATAAAAAAATTATTAATTAAGAATCCTGATGAACGGTTTCAAAATTCTCTTCAATTATTGAGTGTGCTTAATATTAGCATAGATGAGGACCTTAATAAAGATTGGATACCGGCAAAAGTTTTTTCGAATAGAAAAGACGTATTGACAATAATAAAAACATATTTTGCCGACGAAACAAGCGGAGAGGTTTTTACAATTAAGAGTTTTGAAGGCGCCGGTAAAACTGCTCTTCTTGACGAAATATATTTTCAGAATGAAAATGTAATCCTGATAAAAAATTATAAATCTAAATCCGGAATTGATTTTGTTAAATTGATTTTAAAGGAGATAGTCTTCAACGAATTTGTTTTCAACAAACTTTCCAGCGAAATACTCGTCAGAATATACGGTATATTTTTATCACCGCCACAGGATATTTATGGTGAACTCAAAGCAATCTTCACCGCTGTTTCAATACACAATAATTTTATACTTCTCTTTGATGATTTTAATTCTTATGATGAGTTTACCATTGAAGTATTCAAAAACATAATCCCTATTTTGCAGGTCAATAGAATAAGAATAATACTTACAGAAACCTCTAATACAAATTATTTATCAAGCTTTATTTTTAATCTTCGCGAATTAAATTTGAATCCTTTTACAGATGTTCATCTTGATGAATATTTAAATAAGAGCTTTTATCCGGGCTTCCCGATAGGTGAGTTAAAGAAATTGATTCTGCTTCATGCTGATCTTCTCCCCGGAAGCATCGAAAGTTTTTTGAGGGATATAATCCTTTTAAAAATAATTCAGTTCACTCCGGATGGAGTTGCGATAAAAACAAAGGCCGATGAAATATCTGTATTGAAAAGTTCCCAGGAAGAAATTTATAACTTTCGTTTTCAAATGCTGTCTAAATCAGAGGAAGAAATTGTAAAGCTTATTTCAGCATTTGAAATTACTGTAGATGAGCCAATCATTTCAGAACTTGTTAAAATACCCCCTATTCAAATACCTACACTTATTTCAAGTCTTCAGAATAAAAATATTATTCAACAGTATAGTAGAAACTCTGGAATAATTTTTACATCCGAAGGGTTAAAGAAATTTGTATATTCAAAAATTGATGATAAGAAAAACTATCACAAGCTAATTGCTAAAGAATTATATGAAAAGTTTCCTTCATTTAATCGCACTGAAAATGCCAGACATTATGAGTTAGCCGGAGATTATAAGAAAAGCTATGAGATATATAAAGAAGAATTAAGCTCTGCCGAAAAACTTTCCGCTTACTCTTTTCAAAAAAATATTCTTTTGCATCTACTTGAACTGAAGCTTGAAGATTCTGACTTAACGGAAATAAATCTTCAGCTTTGTAAAGTTTTATATAAACTGGGCGAGCATAAGCAATCGCTGCAAATTATCGAGGAGCTTCTAAGTAAAAGTCTAGATGAGAAATTTAAGCAGGAATTATTAATTCTTAAAGGTAGCAGTTTAATAGAAAATGGTGAAAACGAAGAAGGTAAAATTCTTCTTGAGTCGCTGATTGGTGAAGTTAAAGATGAGACCAGAAAGCAGTCTTTATTAGTTGAAATTGCAAGCGCAGAATTTGAAATGAACAGATTTGAATCGGTTTCTCAATTATGTAAAGAGGTTATTTCTAACCCGAGTACAGAAAATGAGGATATGGGAAAATGTTATAATATTTTGGGTCTTGTTGGCCTCTTTAGACCCGAGAATTTAAATGATTCCCTTGCAAGTCTACAGCAAGCAAAAAAAATATATCAGCAATTAAATTTGCAGGGTAGAGTTGCTAAAATGGAACAGAATCTTGGGATTATTTATAATATGAACGGTGATTATAAAAATGCTGAGATATGCTGGAATAATTCCCTTAATATAAATGTTTCAATCGGAAATTTGGAGCAAGAAGGTAAGCTTCTTATGAACTTAGGGATTTATAATTATCAACAATTTCATTTAAAAGAAGCGATTGAATACTATAAAAGGGCCGCAACAATTTTTTTGAGTATGGGGAATAAATATGGTGAATGCTCTATACTTATAAACCTAGGAGAAATTTATGTGACGGTTTGCGAATTTCAAAATGCTTATGACTCGTTAACGAATGCTATAAACTTTTTAAATCAATTAAATTATTCATATTTAGAATATGAAAGGTTATTTATTATAGCAAAATTGTTTTTTGAAATAGGAGATTATGATCAATTTTCTAATATAGTTAAAGAATTTAATGAACATTATCAGATTAAAAACATAGTAGATAAAAATAAAATTCAATTAGAATATGTACTCCAGTTGGAAAAAACAAAAGATGATTTTTCAATAATTGATATAAATATACTTCATTCCTTGCAGATAGCATTTTTAGAACAAAAAGATAATCTACATTATTTTTCAACAACAATTTTAATTGTTAAAAACTTAATTACTTTAAACAAAATTGAAGAAGCAATAGCAATTTTATCTTCTGAGGAGGTAAATGAATTATGCAAAGATAATGCTCTCTTTCTTGCCGAACGAGAATATATGCTTGGTAAAATTTCTGAGAAGGATCAGCAGTCGCAGTTAAAAACTTCAATTGAATATTATATTTCTGCATTTGAAGCAATTAAGGAATTCAATGTAACAGAGTTGACCTGGAAAATTATGTTTGAACTCGGAAATTCCTTTTTCCAAAGAGGCAATTTTGGCAAAGCAAAAGAGCATTTGTATTATGCAAAGGAGATCATTTTTTATTTTGGTGATAATATTAAAAATTCTCGCCTGCGCGATGCTTATTTTAATAAACCGGAACGCAAAGATGCCTTGCAAAAAATTGAAAAGCTGGGAAGTTGACTTTGACAGCAAACAAAAAAATTACTATAAAAATCTTTTCTGATATCAAAGATGTTTCTTCAATTAATTCTTCAGTAAGTCAGCTTGAATTAAAAGACTCTAATATTATTTCAATTTGCCCGAAGGTTTTTGAAGTCAAACCAAATGAAATTATAATTATTCAAATCGACGATATCGGATCAAAATATTTGAACAAAGTTCTTGAAGAAAAAGATAACCTTAAGAACAAAATCATTTTTGTAACACAAAACGACAGTGCACTCCTTGTTAGTTCTTTAGTTAAGCTTGGTTTCGCTGATATTTTTGTCTTTCCTTACGAGCTCTATAAATTCATTGCATATCTAAATGAAATAATTACTGATCGTGCTTACATGACCCAGGAGACCGCTGGTTTTTTAAGCAATGATTTTGAGAATTTTGAAACTTTAATCGGGAATTCTCCGGAGTTCTTAAAAATAATTGAACTAGCAAAAAAGGTTGCTCAGAAAAGTAACGTTAATATCATGATCCTCGGTGAAACCGGAACCGGCAAAGGTCACATTGCAAAGGCAATTCATAAATTTGGAGAAAACAGTTCATCTCCTTTTGTCGATATAGTTTGTACTGCAATTCCTGAAAGCTTATTAGAATCTGAACTCTTTGGTTACGAACCGGGTGCTTTTACAAACGCTCAAAATAGAAAACTTGGTTTGTTTGAAATTGCGGGAAACGGTACGTTATTCCTTGATGAGATCGGAGATTTATCATTAAATATTCAAACAAAGCTCTTAAGGACAATCGAAAAGAAAGTTATAAGAAGACTCGGAGGTGTTGATGATATACAGATTAATTCACGTGTTATTTCAGCTACGAATAAAAATTTAGTAGAGTTAATTAAAAATAATTTTTTCCGTAGAGATTTATATCATCGTCTAAATGTAATTTCTCTGGAACTTCCTCCGCTTCGTAATCGTCCTGAAGATATTTTTTTACTTGCTGATCACTTTATCTCTGAATTTAATTCACAGTTCAACAAAAACATAAAAGCCATAGAAAGATCAGCGCGGGAATTTATTTCGCATTACCCATGGCCAGGAAATATTCGTGAGCTTAGAAATGCGATTGAAAGGGCAGTCCTGTTGGGCGAAGGTAGTACAATTAAACTAAAAGATTTCTCCAACTTGCTATTTGTCGATTTGGTAAAATCAGGTGTACCCAAAGAAGAAATTAATATGCTGCCGCAGTTTATACGGCTTGACTTGAATTATATGAATACAGGACTTAGAAAAATCTCCATAATTTATGCTAAGGAAGTTCTATCGAAAACGAACGGCAATAAATCACAGGCTGCAAAAATTCTTGGAATTTCCCGTCCAAGATTGGATGCGCTTTTATCTTAGAAATGCACTGAGTGAATTATTTCAGTCGTTGTAAACTATGTCAGGGCAACTCTAAAATCAATATTTTTTGATAGTGCAGTTTGATAAAACATTCCAAATAACTATCCAAGGATCAAATTAGTATGCCATTTTAGTTATTAGAAGTGCCTTTAATAATGTTAAAATATTCCGATTTTATTTGGATATAAATGGCGTATCAAAAAAACAAATGGTCAAAATTTCTTCTATAAAGGTATTTTTTACCATAAATTTCTGTAAATCTAACCTGATCATCCTTGTTAGGATAAAAAAATGATTTGATTTTTGTTCAATTTCCCATTTCTCTAGTGGCATATAAATTGAGTCGTTGAAGCCACAAAAATATTTGAAATTTTATAGGAGTTGAAGGTGAAAAAAATTCTACTTGCTTTATTTGCGCTTAGTTTATTTTATTTTGGCTGCTCGGACTCGGGAACAAATGTTAATCCTATTTCTTCTAGCACAAGTTCAAAAACTGCTATAAGGCTGCCCTCTAATATTTCGGAATCAATTCAATCAAACTATTTCGTAAGTAAGGTAATTGTTGGTGATAACGGCGGATCCATTGAACTCCATAATGGGTATTTAGGTAAAAATGGTAAAGTGACAATTGATGCAGAACTTAGTGTCCCTTCTGGCGCATATAGCGGAAGTAAAAACATAACTATGCAAGTTGGTAATGATGCCGGCATCGATTTTTCACCATCAATGGTTTTTAATTTTCCGTTAACTCTCACACTTAAATTTACCGGCGTGGATTTAAAAGGAGTTGACCCCAATAGTCTTAATTTTTATTATTTTGCTCCTGACGGTTCTACACAATTAGTTCAGAGTGATTCAATTATTGTCGATGTACAAAGCGGCACACTTGAAGTAATAAATGCTAAACTTCCACATTTTTCAAGGTATACTTGGGCAAAGTAAGATCTTAGAGACAGGAACAAAAAAAATCTGTATTACAATAAAATAAACGATTTGAGTAAATATTAATAACTGATGTTAAATAGTCCTTGGAAAAATGGAGTAGCGGGGTACTGGAATTGATCGATATTTCCCAGTATTCCATGATTCTGAAGAGTTGTTTCTACGTAAAGTGAGTTACTAAGAACAATAATTGAAGTAACAAAAGGAGTGTAGATTTATAGAACAAAAATATATTTAAAAATCCAAAGTCTTATGTTATTCCTTAATTATACTACTAAATAGTTGTAAAGAAATTTTACAATCATACCTATTTTACCTGTTCATATAGGTAATTCTTACCGTTTTTTATTTCTTATCACTCGAATATTTCAAAATCTCCCAAATTTTAAGTGTGGCATAATGGTTGAACCATTAGGAATGCTTAAAAACTATTTTCAAAAAAATATTTGAGGGAATTATGTCACGAACTATTTTCACTTTGTTGCTATTGGGTGCTTTTGTGTTCTCTGCACAAGCTAGCAGCCCGATCAAAAAAAACAATGTTGAACAGGCTGTGCGCTTTCAAGTTATTCAAAATACACGTACTGCTCAATTCGATAATTCAACACGCACAAGAACTGTTGCTTATGATGTTCGCACTAGAACCTTTGTTGATAATTCTTCAGCACAATTAGAGAATCTTGGAAGTGTATACGGATATTCTAAGTCAAACACTCAATTGGATAATTTAGGAAGTGTATACGGATATTCCAAGTCGAACACTCAATTGGATAATTTAGGAAGTGTATACGGATATTCCAAGTCAAACACCCAATTGGATAATTTAGGAAGTGTATATGGATATTCCAAGTCAAACACCCAATTGGATAATTTAGGAAGTGTATATGGATATTCCAAGTCGAACACTCAATTGGATAATTTAGGAAGTGTATATGGATATTCCAAGTCGAACACTCAATTGGATAATTTAGGAAGTGTATACGGATATTCCAAGTCAAACACTCAATTGGATAATTTAGGCAGCGTTTATGGCTATTCAAAATAGAGTTTTTTATTTCATAGTTTATAATAAACTGTTTTTGTAATAATTTGTAATTCATAGCCTACAATTAATAGTTGTAGGCTTTTTTTACATATTTAAGAGAAATATAATTAGCCGAAAGTGTTTTGAAGCCTCGGATAAAATATTTCAATTATAAGCCGGCTGAAAAGATTATTATTGTTTACTTGCTGACTAATAATGGGTTCACTTCTTATTTGGCTTTGCAATATGGGTACGAAAAATTGATCTTCCGGATTAGCACAGAATCTTCTGAATTTTATGAAAGCTTTATCGGCAAGTTTTGTAGACATAGAATGAATTTTTTAGAATTAACTTTTTATTCCAATAGGAAACACTCCATTTCTGCAAAAGGGAAATTTCAATTCAAAACTATAAACGATGATATTTTGTTAAGGAACAACCGTGATATAATTCGAATTGAAAGAAATTTTCACCTAGTGCATTTTGACAATGTTGGAATCGGTGAACAATTTTTGAATTATTTCGGTATTTTAATGTTTTTTAAAAATATATTCACCAATTTAAATCAAGATAAAATGTGGACGGACTCGGATAGTCAGATAAATCTTGTGTTCAGATATTGATTTAACCTCGAATCGACTTATTCGGCAGGATATTCAAAAGCCTGGTACGATAAAGAGAATTCATGGAAAAGGTTCTTATCGTTTAAGTCTTTACGGAATTATTTTAGCAATGCCTCTAAAAACAGAAATATTAGACAAGGTTTTAAAGAATTTTCTCAATGCCGAAGAAATATCGGAATTAGATAAAATATTTTCGAGGAACGTTTCGGAAAAGAAAGAGAAGATACCTTTAACCGAACCAAATATTAAGCAAATTGATGTCGAAGCAACTTCATCCAAACAACGTCCTTCGCAAATTGATTTACTAATCGCCTTCACCAAAAATCGGATATCGAAATTCAAACTTGCAGAACTGCTTGTTTACACAGGTGAAGTTTTAATTTCACAAGGTGAGTTTGACCTTGCCTATGAAGTTTATTCCAATGTATTAGAGATTGCAAGTACAGAACCTGACTTAGAAAATCTTCAAGCATATTCACTTCTTGCTTTGGGAGACGTTTCAAGCCGGCAAGCTCATTGGAAAGATAGTATTATCTATATTCGCCGTGCAAAAAATATTTTTGAAAGAGAAAAAGATTACAAAGGCTGTGCAAGATGTGAAAATCTTTTAGGTACCATTTACGGCGATAAAAGCGATATAAAAAAAACAAGATTTCATCTTGAAAAAAGCCTTTCCTATTTAAATCCTAAAAAAGATTTAAGCTTGGTCGGAATAGTTGAGATTAATTTAGGAATTATTGAAAGTGTGCAGGGAAATCAGAATGCCGCATTAACTTATTACAAAAGGGCGTTGGTGAAATTTGAGCAAATTAAAGATTATAGAAGAATAGGTGAACTTAGAAATAATCTGGGAATGTTTTTTATAAACAAAGGCGACCATAACTCTGCATTAAAAGAATTTGATATAAGTATATCTATTTATCCAAGGGCAAAATTTCTTCCGACTTTAGCTATTTCCTATTTAAGCAAAGCATATATTTACACTAAGTTAAAAGATTATCAACTCGCTAATGCCTTTGCGGAAAAATCGATGGATATTTGTCTCAAAATAAATGATAGGATTTCAATAGCTGAATTATATAAAACAAAGGGCATTATAGAACGAGAGCAGAAAAACTACAAAGTTGCAAAAAATTATTTCCTTGCAAGTTTAAAAATCAATAAAGAGCTTGATAATTTGATGAATCAAGCTGAAACTTATTTTGAAATGGGACTTCTTTATCAGGATCAAGGGAACAAGTCCGCCGCAATTAATAGCTGGGAAAAATCGCTTCGGTATTATATAAAAATTAATAATGCTAAAATGGCTGCAAAAATCAAGGCTTTGATCAAATCAAGTAAATCATAAGTAAATTACTTTTTGATTTTTTTTACTAATATGCTTTTTCTCTCATTTTTTTTAATTTATTTGTATTTATGCTAACCGCTGTTTTTCTTATCTTTACAATCAAAAATTTAGAGACTAGAAAAAGATGACCTCAACTGAAATTAGACAACAATTCTTAGATTTTTTTCAAAACAAACAGCATAAAATCGTTCATTCTTCACCTGTTGTTCCTTTTGAAGATCCTACTCTTCTTTTTACCAATGCAGGTATGAATCAATTTAAGGATGTTTTCTTGGGAACAGGAACGCGCGAATATAAGCGCGCTGCAGATACTCAAAAATGTATACGCGTAAGCGGAAAGCATAACGATCTTGAAGAGGTCGGACATGACACCTACCATCACACCTTTTTTGAAATGCTCGGCAACTGGTCTTTTGGCGACTACTATAAACCAGAAGCAATTGAATGGGCATGGGAGTTATTGACAGGAGTTTGGAAGTTACCAAAAGAAAGATTGTGGGCTACGGTTTATAGAAAAGATGACGAAGCATTTGAGTTATGGAAATCAAAAACAGACATCAACCCCAAACACATTTTAAGATTTGATGAGAAAGATAATTTTTGGGAAATGGGAGAAACAGGTCCATGCGGTCCTTGTTCTGAAATTCATATAAATCTTAGCGAAGATTTTGATAATCCTAATTTCGTAAACGCCGGCATGCCGGAATGTATTGAAATTTGGAATCTCGTCTTTATCCAATACAATCGCGATGAAAATGGCAGTCTGCACGAGCTTCCTGCAAAACACGTTGATACCGGAATGGGATTTGAACGTGTATGCGCGGTGATGCAAAAGAAAAATTCAAATTATGATACAGATGTTTTTATGCCTTTGATAAATGCCGTTTCAAAATTATCCGGAATCAAATATGAAAATGACGAAGATAAAATTCCTATGCGCGTAATTGCTGATCATATTAGAACACTTACTTTTGCGATAACCGATGGTGCCGTTCCCGGCAATGACGGTCGAGGTTATGTACTTAGACGAATCCTCCGCCGTGCCGCCCGTTATGGAAGGAAATTAAATTTGAATAAGCCTTTTCTCTTTAAGCTTGTTGATGTCGTTACTTCATCAATGGGAAATGTTTTTCCAGAAATAAAAGAGAAACAAAGCTATGTGGAAAAAGTTATTCATGCCGAAGAAGAAAGTTTTAATGCAACTCTCGACCACGGAATCGAATTGTTTGAAGAGGTAATTAAAAAACTCACTGTTTCAAATTCAAAAGTAATTCCCGGTGAAGAAATTTTTAAGCTGTACGATACTTTCGGCTTCCCGGTTGATCTTACAAATGTAATGGCAAAGGAAAAAGGGTTTTCTCTTGATGAAACAGGGTTCAACAAATTAATGGGTGAGCAAAAACAACGTGCAAGAGAAGCCTCAAAAGATAAATTCGCTTCGGTTAATATTTCAATTAATAACCTTGATTCTTTTGATTTACTCCCAAATGAGAAATCGGAATTTATTGGTTACGATAACTTTTCTTCAAAATCAAAAATTATCGGAAGAAAAAAGGAAGACGGAAATGATTTTATCATTCTAAACAAAACTCCTTTTTATGTTGAAGCCGGCGGGCAGATAGATGACACCGGAACTATTTTGGTTGAAGCTAATCAGTTTAAGGTAATAGATGTAACAAAAGTTGATAATAAAATTATTCATGTAATTGAAAACGAGATTGATAGTCAATTAATACCCGGCACCGAAGTAATTGCCAGTATCGATGAAGCACGCCGTTGGGACATTATGCGCAATCATTCAGCGACTCATTTTCTTGATGCCGCTTTAAGAAAGATTTTAGGTACGCATGTACAGCAAGCCGGCTCTTATGTCGGTCCGGATAGGCTTCGTTTCGATTTTTCTCACTTCGCAAAATTATCCGAAAGCGAAATAAGAGATATTGAAACTTTAGTTAATGAACAGCTTAGACTAAATATTCCGCTTCAACATCACCGGAATGTGCCATTTGAGGAAGCTAAAAAAATGGGTGCTCTCATGTTCTTCGGCGATAAATATGGAGACTTTGTAAACGTTGTTCAATTCGGTGATTTCAGTTTGGAATTTTGCGGAGGCACACATGTAAAAAATTCATCTGAAATTGGGCTTTTCAAAATTATTAGTGAATCATCCATTTCAAGCGGCATTAGAAGAATTGAGGCTATTACGGGTGCGGGCGTTGAAAAATATATTCATTCTCAAATAGAACATCTTAGACAGTTTGATGAAAAAGTCTTAGGTCTCCTTGAAGTTAAAAAGAAATTAGAAAAAGA
Source organism: Bacteroidota bacterium (assembly GCA_021831685.1). Lineage (GTDB taxonomy): Bacteria > Bacteroidota > Ignavibacteria > Ignavibacteriales > Ignavibacteriaceae > FEN-1297. The sequence goes on from JAKBMG010000188.1 coordinate 46,086, forward strand.
AATTGCAGATTTTAAGCTTCATGATAAACTTGGGCAGCTTAGTAGCATTCTTTCATCTCCGTCTGAATTAACTGGTATCAAAATTTATAAAGCGATAGTCAGCGCAGAAAATATGGATGAGCTTAAATCTTTCGGAGATGAAATAAGGAATAAAATAAAATCCGGCGTTGCTGTTTTATTCTCTGAAATTGAGGGCAAGGCAGGAATTGTTTGTGTTGTATCAGATGATCTGATAAAAGAAAAAAAACTTAGCGCCGGAAAAATTGTCGGCGAACTTGCAAAGCTTGTTGGCGGCGGCGGCGGTGGACGTCCGCATTTAGCTACTGCCGGAGGCAAGGATAAGGAAAAAATTTCCGAAACTGTTTTGCAGGTTGAACGGATAGTAAGTAATTTCTTATAAAAAATAATTCTTAAAAATACTTAGCAATACATATCTTATAGGAGTAGGAATTTTTCTATTTGATAAAATAGTGCTAAGAGAAAGTTTATTATGGCAAATTATCCGACAAAAAGATTAAGACGGCTTCGTTATAATCCTCTCGTAAGAGATTTAGTTCGTGAAACCGAACTATCAAAAAATGATTTAATTTATCCTCTCTTTGTTGTGCCGGGCACAAAAGTTAAAAATGAGGTTAAGTCAATGCCCGGAGTTTTTCAATTTTCAATCGATACTTTGGTCGAAGAATGCAAGGAAGTTGCCGCACTTGGTATCCCCGGGATAATTCTATTCGGAATACCGGAACATAAAGACGAACAAGGCTCCGAGGCTTATGACCCAAACGGTATAATTCAACGAGCAATCAGGGCAATTAAAGCGGAGATAAATAATCTACTGGTAATAACCGATGTTTGTTTGTGCGAATATACTTCTCACGGGCACTGTGGGTTGCTTAACGGCGAAGAAATCTTAAATGATGAAACCGTTTCATTGCTTGCTAAAGAAGCTATTTCACATGCAGAAGCAGGAGCCGATATTATTGCTCCTTCCGACATGATGGACGGAAGAATTGCCGCAATCAGAAAGGCGCTTGATTATAAGGGTTTCACTAAAATTCCGATTATAAGCTATGCTGCAAAATTTGCTTCCGGATATTACGGCCCGTTTAGAGAAGCAGCGGATTCAACCCCGGCATTTGGAGATAGGCGCTCTCATCAAATGGATAGCGCTAACGCTAACGAGGCTTTGCGGGAGGTTGAAACAGACATTGAAGAAGGCGCTGATATCGTTATGGTTAAGCCAGCAGGTCCTTATCTTGATATTATACGACAAGTAAAAGATAAATTTGGAATGCCTACTTGTGCTTACCAAGTGAGCGGTGAATATGCAATGATAAAAGCCGCAGGCATTAACGGTTGGATTGATGAAGAAAGAGTTATGATTGAATCTTTAGTCGCAATTAAACGCGCAGGCGCTGATATGTTTTTAACTTATTTTGCAAAAGATGCTGCGAGATATTTAGATAAGACAAAGAAATAATTTAATTAGTAATGGATTTAGAAACTGTCAGAGAATACTGCTTAAATAAGAAAGGTGTTACTGAAAGCCTTCCGTTTGACGAAGATACCCCCGTTTATAAAGTAATGGGGAAAATTTTTCTTATCGCAAATATAAATCCGCCGGTAAGCATAAATATAAAATGCGATCCGGAAAAAGCGGTTGAATTACGAGAGCATTATTCGGCTGTTACACCGGGTTATCATATGAATAAAATGCACTGGAATACGATTCTTCTTGAAAATGCTATCCCAAATAAATTTATACTGGAATGGATTGACGATTCTTACAATTTGATCGTTGATGGGCTAAAAAAAACTGAAAAGCAAAAATTGTTTAAACAAAAGTGATTCCAAACCAGACCTCCTAATCAAAGTAAAAAGATTCCAAATAAATTCATCCCTCATAATTGTATCTAAATTGAGCCATTCTTCTTACAATGTTTCTTTTTACTGTCATTACAACCATCCGAAAGTTGTAAGCGGCGATATCATTGCTATGCGTGTGTTTGCTCCGGTTTCACCTCGCAATAAAATAAAAATCGCTCAATTTGGATTATCAAAATTCAATCTATAAAATGAGATTATGATGGAAATCACAAATCATATGCGTTATTGCAACTGTTGTTGCAACATTAGATGTTGTTGCATATATTTCTTATGTAAATAAATTTTGATAATAATTTTTAGGAGTTAAATAATGGACAATACAACAAAAAGCTCGTGGACGGTAGATGTTGCACATACCAAAATTCAGTTTTCAGTTCGACATCTTATCATTTCAGAGGTAGCGGGAAAATTTAATAATTTCAATTTAGAAATTTCAAATGCAAACGAAGATTTTTCTGAGGCAGATATTAATGTATCGATCGACGCAAAAAGCATTGATACCGGCATTGTAGACCGAGACAATCATTTAAGAAGTGCAGATTTTTTTGATGTCGAAAAATTTGAAAAGGTTACGTTCAAAAGCACATCAATCAAAAAAGTCAATGATGAAAAGTATAAATTGGTCGGAAACCTGACTATTAAAGATATTACCAAACCAATTGAGCTTGAAGTTACTTATAACGGTCAAATCGTGGACCCATGGGGATTAAATAGAGCTGGATTTAAGGTAATTGGGACATTAAATCGTTTCGATTATAATTTACAGTGGAATGCACTTATGGAGACAGGCGGTGCAATTGTAGGAAAAAATATCAATTTAGTATTTGATGTTGAAGTAACTAAAAATAAATAGCTCAGTTAGAAAAGAAGCCATCCTACATGAACTGGTATATAAAGATATAATTTTGGAGATTTCTCTGAAGGAAAGAATGGCTGGAAAAACTTATAATTTAAAAATCATGAGTACTTGACATGAAAAAGATAATACAAAAGGCAGACGAAAGGGGAGTCTCTGAACATGGTTGGTTGCATAGCAAGTTTAGCTTTAGCTTTGCTGAATATTATAATCCTAAAAAAATGGGCTTCGGATTACTGCGTGTTTTGAATGATGACATTATTGAACCGGGAGAAGGTTTCGGGAAGCACCCGCATAATAACATGGAGATAATTACCATAATGCTTCACGGAGAACTTGAGCACAAAGACAGCTCAGGTTCCGGCTCTATTATTAAACCTGGAGAAATCCAGGTAATGTCTGCCGGAACCGGAATTCTACATTCCGAATTTAATCATTCCAAAATAGATCATGTCAATCTTCTTCAACTGTGGATTATTCCCAATGAAAGAAATATTACACCCCGATATGATCAAAAAGTTTTTCCAATGGAAGAAGTTAACAATGATTTGCTGAAAGTAGTTTCCGGAACAAAATCAGAAGATACCCTTTACATTAACCAGAATGCTGCAATTTCTCTTGGAAAATTAGAGATAGGAAAAAGTCTACTTTATAATTTTTCATATAAAGGAAACGGTGTATATTTATTTGTAATAAAAGGGAAAATTTATATTGATGATGATGAGCTAAACGAAAGAGATGCCGCCGGAATTTACGAAACTGAAAATTTTGAAATATCAACTTCGACTGGAAGTGAGTTTGTATTAATAGAAGTTCCTATGGATTAATGATGTGTATCAATTTAATTTACGGAATGTTTGCAAAGGTAACAAAACAATATTTTAAATATGAAACTAGAAGAAGAAATATCCCAGAAATCGTTCAAAACAGAATTTCACAAAGCTACCGTAAATCTGATTTATACTTATAACTGGTTAGTAAATTATCAAATTGAACTTTTAAAGCCGTATGAAATAACATTGCAGCAATTTAATATTCTTAGAATATTAAGAGGGCAGTATCCAAATCCTACGACAATCAAGCTACTTAAAGAAAGAATGCTTGACAAAATGTCTGATGCTTCTAGGATTGTTGAAAAACTCCGCCTTAAAAAATTGATAGACAGAAAAGTTTGTCCCAATGAAAGAAGAAAAGTAGATGTATTAATCACGCAAAGGGGATTGGAATTGCTGAAAGAGATTGATAGCCATGATGATGAAGTAATTGCAAAGATATCCACGCTGAATGAACATGAAGTTAAGCAACTGAATAAATTACTTGACAAGATGCGAGGATAAAATTTCTCTTAAAATATTTATTATTAATCGCAATTAAATTAAAAACTAATCGTTATCCTTTTCATCTTCTTTAACTCTTACAAATGCGCTGTGAACCGGTGCAGGCATAGGTGTATCTTTTCCCTTTATTGCCTTCCACAATATTTCATTAAATTCATCTTCCGGAACGGCATCTTCTCTTGTAAAATTAAGATGCTCACATCTCTTTGAACCATATGCCTCTGCAGTATTTTTTTCATTGATGTCTATTTGCGGCTTTATAATAGCAAATGGACTGAAGTCCGGTTTGTCTACAATGGAAAACAAAATTGGTGTCGCCGATAAATCGAACTGTGTCATGGGCGGTAAACCCAAGACTAATTCAATTGTTTTCAAAACGCTAGAGGTGGAATACATCGTATGATCCACATAATGGCGCTTTATATAAGGACTGATAACAAGCAACGTTGAACGGTGAGCATCAACGTGATCAGAACCATCCTGTGCATCATCTTCCAAAATAAATATGATTGAATTCTTCCAATACTTACTAGTTGATATTTTGTGAACTATCAACCCAACGGCGTAATCATTTGTTGCCACGTAAGCCTGAGGAGTTAAAGCACCTCTTTTTGTTCCATATGTGTGATCATTTGGAAGACGCATCAAAGTAAAAGCCGGAAGTGAATCTCCTTTCACGTATTCGTCAAATTCCTTTTCCCATTGCTCGTATCGATAAACATCGCTGATGTTCAAATCCCAACCCGGATAAATATGACTAGTATATTCATTCAAATCGGAATCCCTTGCAGCATATATTCCGTTTTTTCCCTCAACAAACTCACCGTAGTTTCTCATGGTAAGTTTATGATTGATAACATCGTTCCAAATATATCCTGAAGACGGAGCGGCAATTGGAGAACCGCCTTCAAAATTGTACTGCTGTCCCCGCCCTCCATAATTGACAGGCCAAAGTTTATCGACGTAATCTGTTGCATATGCCGCAGTAGACCAGTTATGTCCGCTCGCACTCACTTCGGCGTCATCGTAAAAATTATCATACAGAGTGAAATCTTCTGTCAGCTTATGTTGATTTGGTGTAATATTTCTGGGAAAGAAACAGAGCGAGCTGTCTCCGTTTCCTTCGGATAAATCTCCAAATACTTGATCGTAAGTTCTGTTTTCCTTTATGATATAAAAAACATGTTGTATTTTTTTACTCCTTACCAAATCTTGTTTGTCCGGAATTACGTCTTGGATTCCTATCCAATTTTTTTCTTTTGAAATGTAGGGAGTGTTTTCATATACCTTCTTACTGTAGCCGGCAAGAATTTTATTACTTGGAAATTTAATAATTGATACCGTCCCATTAAATAAAACCCCGATGTACTGTTTTACTTTTGATTCCCTTACTCCCGGTTTGGGCCCTTCGGGATTTGGAAGTGAGCTTAATCCTTTACCGTCGGCTACAGCTATTTCATTTGTCTGCGGAATAAATTTTATTGCAGTGGGGTACCAACCGGTGGGAATAAATCCGAGGCTTTTTGATTTCCCCTTTTTACTAATGTTAAAAAGTGCTACATAATTATTATTTGCATTAGCCACCATCAGAATAGTCTGGTCCTTGCCTGCAAAACAAAGTGCGTCCGGCGTACTGCCGAATGGAGCATCAGCGCTCAATGAAGAGTTTAACTTTTCTACTTCTTTTTTTATTCTTAAATCAACGACTGAAGTCGAATTATTATTAGCATCAGCTACGAATAAGCGCGAATCATCTTTTGTTATGATTATCTGACAAGGATGGTCTCCAACCCTGATTTCGTTTGTTATCTTAAAATTATTCAAACTGATTTCTGCTATTTCAGATTTCCCCCAAACGGAAACATAAGCAAAAGTTCCTGCGTGATTTGCTTTTACATCGTAACACTCGCCGTTAAGCTTTATTGTGTGAATTACTTTTTTCGATTTTATATTACATACATAAAGAGACTTTGATTCCTTAGATACTGCAAGAAGATATCTTTTCCCTTTTACGTAATCTATCCCGGTTACTGAAATATTTTCCTTCGGATACCCTTCACCGAGAATTATTGAATCTTTAAGCGCTAATCTGCCGGAATGAAAATTGTAAATGTAAATTAGATTGTTATTTCCGCCGGAGACGAATAGCTTTGTATCCTCGCCGTTAAAAGTCAAACCATACCATGTGTTGCTTAAGATTACTCTTTGAACTTCCTTCGCGTTTTTTAGGTCAACGACTGATAGAGAATTTTCCCCCATACCGCTGTTGGAAGTAACAGCGTATCTCCCGTTCTTTGTTACAACTATATTTAAAGGCAAAGGGCCAATGCCGACTTGCCTTCCTGCGGGGGTAAGTTTCCAACCGTTATGAAGGAGTGTGTAATTTTTATATCTGCCCGGAAGAGTTTCGTTTTGTGAAAATGAATTCCCCGATAATAATCCTAAAATAATTATGACGTACAAAAGTTCCGCCAAATAGTTTTGATAAAACAACCGATTGTTTTTCATATTTATCTCTAAAATTTTGATAGTTGCAAATTTTTGTATTGAAAAAACTTATTCCCCTTGATCATAATTTAGTATAGGAGATAGCCATCGCTCAACCTCTTCCAAACTCATTCCTTTACGCTTGTGGTAGTCGATAACCTGGTCCTTTCCTATTTTACCAACATTAAAATATTTTGCTTCGCGGTGTGCAAAATACAAACCACTAACAGAAGCAGCAGGATACATTGCCAGGCTCTCCGTTAATTTTATTGAGGTGTTTTTTTCAGCTTCAAGCAAATCGAAGATTACTAATTTCTCTGTATGATCCGGTTGAGCAGGATAACCTGGTGCGGGACGAATTCCGGTGTAACTTTCTTTTATTAAATCTTCACGGGATAGTTTTTCGTCATGAGAATAGCCCCAATAATTTTGTCGTACAAGTTCATGAAGTAGTTCTGCAAATGCCTCTGCCAATCTATCGGCAAGAGCTTTTACCATTATTGCATTATAATCATCATGGTCAGTTTCATATTTTTTAACGAGTTCATCAACGCCGTGCCCGGTAGTAACTGCAAAAGCACCAACGTAATCCAACTTGCCGGAATCCTTCGGCGCTACAAAATCTGCAAGGGCAAGGTTTGGTACATTATCAGATTTAGCAGCCTGCGATCTAAGGGTGTGCAATACTGTCCTAACTCCTGTCCGGGTTCCATCTGAGTAAATTTCAATATCGTCACCAGCAGAATTTGCAGGAAATATTCCGGCTACTCCATGAGCAGCAAATAAATTATTGTCTACTATCTCATCGAGGAGCTTGTTAGCATCCTGAAAAAGTTTTTTAGATTCTTTCCCATATTTTTCATTTTCAAAAATGGATGGATACTTACCTTTCAACTCCCAAGTTAAAAAGAATGGCGTCCAGTCGATATAGTTTCGTAATGTTTCCAGCGAGAAGTTTTTAAGTACAGTAATTCCGCTCTTCATTGGTTTGAAGATTTCCTCTTTGCTCCAATCTATTCTTAATTTGTTTTTTCTGGCTTCTTCAAGAGAAATAAAACTCTTTGCCGCTCTTTTCTTTTGATGATCTTCTCGAATTCTCTGATATTCTTTTTTGGTTTCTGTTTCAAAATTTGACTTAATATTTAAGTCCGGGTTAATCAAATTACTAACAACGGGAACACTTCTGGAAGCGTCAAGAACGTGCACTGTAGTGCCGCTGTAGTTCGGAGCAATTTTCACCGCTGTATGAATTCGCGAGGTTGTAGCTCCACCGATAAGTAGCGGAAGCTTAAATCCGCGACGTTCCATCTCCTTTGCAATGTGAACCATTTCATCAAGCGATGGCGTAATTAAACCGCTAACGCCAATCACATCTACCTTTTCATCAATTGCAGTTTGAAGAATCTTTTCAGCGCTTACCATCACGCCGAGGTCTATGACAGAATAATTATTGCAGCCGAGAACAACGCCAACAATATTTTTCCCAATATCGTGAACATCTCCCTTTACGGTAGCCATAAGTACTTTGCCGGCTTGGCGGGTATCATTTGAATCAATCTTTTCTTGCTCAATATAAGGAATTAAATAGGCAACAGCTTTTTTCATAACGCGTGCGCTTTTTACAACCTGAGGTAAAAACATTTTGCCGGCGCCGAATAAATCGCCGACAACGTTCATTCCTTCCATCAACGGGCCTTCAATCACATCAATCGGCTTCTTAAATTGGCGGCGGGCTTCTTCCGTATCCTCTTCGATAAAATCGACGATTCCTTTAATCAAAGCATGCTTTAATCTTTCATGAACACTTTTTTTACGCCATTCATCTTCTTTAACAATTCCCTTTTCTTTTTGCTTTACTGATTCAGCAAACTCCACGAGTCTTTCTGTGGAATCGTTTCGGCGGTTGAACAAAACGTCTTCAATGAGAACTAAAAGGTCTTTGGGAATTTCTTCGTAAACTTCAAGTTGCCCCGCGTTAACAATTCCCATATCCATACCCGCCTTTATTGCATGATATAGAAATGCCGAGTGCATTGCTTCGCGAACAACATTGTTACCGCGAAATGAAAAAGAAATATTGCTAACTCCTCCGCTTACTTTTGCAAGAGGAAGGTTTTGTTTTATCCAGCGCACAGTCTCAATGTAATCAACCGCATAATTATTATGTTCTTCTATGCCTGTGCCGACTGTTAAAATATTAGGATCAAAAATAACATCTTGCGGAGCGAAACCGATTTCTTCCGTCAATATTTTGTAAGCGCGCTTACAAATCTCAGTCCTTCTTTGCAATGAATCGCCTTGCCCTTTTTCATCAAAAGCCATCACGATAACAGCCGCTCCGAAATTTAAGATTTTTCTTGCGTGATCCTTAAATACTTCCTCGCCTTCCTTTAAGCTTATTGAATTTACGATGCTTTTTCCCTGAAGGCATTTTAACCCGCTTTCTATAACTGACCACTTTGAAGAATCAATCATTATCGGCAGCTTTGCAATATCCGGTTCTGCTTGAAGTAAATTAAGAAATTTCCTCATTGCCTCTTCAGAGTCAATCAGACCTTCGTCCATATTCACATCTAAAACTTGTGCGCCGCCTTCCACTTGGCTTCTTGCTACTGCAAGCGCGCCTTCGTAATCACCCGAAAGAATTAGTTTCTCAAACTTTTTTGATCCGGTAATATTTGTCCTTTCACCAATATTTACAAAATTAGTCTCAGGTCTAATTACTAGCGGTTCAAGCCCGCTCAATCTTAAATACGGTTCAATAGCCGGAATTACTCTCGGCTTAAAATCTGCCGCCATATTTGCTATAGCTTTGATATGGGCCGGAGTCGTACCGCAGCAGCCGCCGACTATGTTGTAGAAATTATTTTCCGCAAATTCCTTTAGTATTGATGACGTCACCTTTGCAGTTTCATCATATTCACCCATCTCATTCGGAAGTCCGGCATTCGGATAAATACTTACAAAACAATTTGCTATTTTTGAAAGCTCTTCAATAAACGGGCGCATTTGTTTTGCTCCGAACGAGCAGTTTAGTCCAACGCTCAATAAATTTTTTGTGTGCGCTATTGAAATCCAAAATGCTTCGGTCGTTTGTCCCGATAATGTTCTGCCGCTTAGATCGACAATTGTACCGGAAATCATTACCGGAATTTGCAAATTATTTTTTTCGCAATAATCGGAGATCGCATAAATTGCAGTCTTACAGTTAAGCGTATCAAAAACAGTTTCGATTAAAAGTATATCCGCACCGCCATCAATTAAACCCCTTATCTGTTCATGATAAGAATCAACAAGCTGATCAAAAGTAACAGCTCGATAACCGGGATCGTTGACATCAGGCGAAAGTGATGCCGTTTTATTTGTCGGCCCTAATGCACCTGCGACAAATCGCGGTTTGGCAGGATCTTTTTTAGTAAACTTCTCTGCGGTTTCCTTGGCAATTCTTGCCGCATTATAATTCAGTTCATAAACTAAATCTTCAAGTTTATAATCAGCTTGTGCTATTGAAGTCGAATTAAAAGTGTTCGTCTCAATTATATCTGCTCCGGCTTGGAGGTAAGCACTGTGAATTTCTTTTATGATTTCCGGTTGTGTAATTGAAAGAAGATCGTTATCACCTTTTAAATCGGAAGGATGATTCTTAAATCTTTCGCCCCTAAAATCTTCCTCCCGTAATTTCCTTTGTTGAATCATCGTTCCCATTGCTCCGTCAAGAACGAGAATCCTCTCTCTTAAAATATTTTTTAATTGTTCTAATTTATTTTTCATGATAATTCTAATTGTCTTCTTAAAAATTTAGCGGGCTTTCCATTTTTGCCCTCGTGATTATTTTCCTTCGCAAAGCTTTATTCAGCTAATTATCGTTGTTTTGTAACGATTACAAATATAATTAAATTGATAGTAATAAAAATTAATCTTTGTTAACTGGAGTTTTAGAATGATCGTAGTAACTGGCGGCGCTGGATTTATAGGCAGCGCAATTGTTTGGAAGTTAAATAAGCTTGGTGAAAGTGATGTCATTATTGTTGATGAACTTGGCAAAGATGAAAAATGGAAAAATCTTACCGGTATAAAATTTTATGATTTCATAAATAAGGATGAATTTATAAATCACCTTGGCAGTCTTCTTGATTCCGGAATTAAAGCAATCATTCACATGGGTGCAAACTCTTCTACGACAGAAAAGGATGCCGATCATCTTTTGAATAATAATTTTGAATATACACGAAAACTTGCACAATTTTCAGTAAAGAATAATATTAGATTTATTTATGCTTCTTCTGCAGCTACCTACGGCGCCGGCTCTCTTGGATTTGATGATGATGAAACCATTGTACCAAGATTAAGACCATTAAATATGTACGGTTATTCGAAAAATCTTTTTGACATTTGGGCTATTAAAGAAAATTTGATGGATAAAATCACCGGCATTAAATATTTTAATGTTTATGGTCCAAACGAATATCATAAAGGCGATATGCGCAGTGTAGTAAACAAAGCTTACGAACAGATTCTTGCTACGGGTAAAGTTAAACTATTTAAATCGCAACTTGCAACATACAAAGACGGGGAACAGATGCGAGATTTTGTTTATGTAAAAGATGCAATTGATATGACGTTATATTTTTTAGATAAAAAAGAAATAAATGGTCTATTTAATGTTGGCTCGGGAAAAGCAAGAACTTGGAATGATCTGGTAACGGCAATTTTTAAAGCATTGAATAAACCTGTAAATATTGAATACATCGATATGCCCGGGCATCTGGCTGCAAAATATCAATATCTTACCGAAGCAAAGTTGGATAAAATTAAAAAAGCCGGTTACTCAAAATCAATCTCTTCGCTTGAAGATGGAGTAACCGACTATGTAAAAAACTATCTTATAAAAAACAATTATCTTGATTTTAACGACGATTAGAAATTGTCATCACCTTCTATATCATCTTCTTCGTCTTCGTCGAAATCAAAATCTTCTTCATAAAAATCTTCCTCTTCGGATGGTTCCTCTTTAACTTCATCCTCGTCAATTTTCTCCTCGTCTTCGAAATCTTCCTCATCTTCTAAATCATCATCAAAGTCGTCGTCGTCATCTTCAAAATCATCATCTTCATCAGGATCGCTTTTCTTTTTAGCCAAATTTATTTTGAAGTCTTCTTCATTTCCTCTTGACGGCAGATTATCTTGATGAATAATATGTTCCAGAAGCTCTTCTTCGTTTTTTACAATGTATTCTTCTGATAAATTAATTATGCCTATCATTACAAAAAGTCTCCTTTAAAAAAATTATCTTTTATATACAAATATAAATAAATTTTTTAAGTTTATAATTCTGTGTTTTTAGAAGATAAATAACAAATTATAATAAATATTTTTCTTCTTACACTAAAACTTAAAGCACTAAATAAATAGTGTCAATACATTTGCTAATCATTAAAGAAAATTAATAATGAAACTTGCAACACTCTGCTACGTGATTGATAAAAAGAAAAATCGTACATTAATGCTTCACCGGGTAAAAAAGGTAAATGACGTTCACGAAGGAAAATGGAATGGGCTTGGAGGTAAGTTAGAAATTGGCGAAAGCCCCGAAGAGTGCGTTATTAGAGAGATTAAAGAGGAATCAGGATTATCCATTTCAGATCCAAGATTACATGGCTTTATTACCTTCCCTTTGTTTGACGGCGTTGATGATTGGTATGTCTTTGTTTTCACGGCTGAAAATTATTCGGGTGAAATAATCGAATCCGCAGAAGGGAATCTTGAATGGATTCCGAGTGAAAGTGTAACTGCTTTAAATTTATGGGATGGCGATGCGATATTTCTAAAATGGCTAAAAGAAGATAAATTCTTCAGCGCAAAATTTATTTACGAAAAGGGAATGCTTAAAAATCACATCGTTACATTTTATTAAGATGATTTCTTTTATTATTCTTTTAATAGTCTTTTTCCTTATTGCTATCCGTCAAATCGGGGAAATAAAACTACATATCTGGCAGATAATGCTTGGCGGTGCTGTTGTCGTTTTACTTTCCGGACAAATTTCTTTTCCTGCTGCATTACATGCGATCAACTTTGATGTAATTGTTTTTCTTTTCGGTATGTTCATCGTTGGGCGCGCACTTGAAGAAAGCGGTTACCTGTCTCATCTTTCTTATGTGCTATTTAAGCGTGCACAATCTTTAGATTTTATCATACTACTAATTCTATTTGTGATGGGAATCGCGTCTTCTTTTTTGATGAACGATACCGTAGCAATAATTGGAACTCCCGTTGTTTTGCTTGTCGCAAAACAAAATAGAATAGAATCAAAAATATTGTTACTTGCTCTAGCCTTTGCCGTTACTATCGGTAGCGTAATGAGCCCAATCGGTAATCCGCAAAATTTAATAATTGCAGTTAATGGAGGCGTAAAAAATTCTTTTGTGGTATTCCTAAAGTTCCTGTTCATTCCAACGATTCTAAATTTGATTTTTGCCTATTTACTTCTGAAGCTTTTCTTTAAGAAGGAATTTAAAAAAGGATTAAAAGATATTTCACCAGAGATAATTATCGATAAAAAATTGGCAATGCTTTCTAAAATATCATTAGTAATAATTTTTATATTGGTGACGTTAAAGATTGTATTAATTTCCTTTCACTTAAAGTTTGATTTTAAATTGACAGACATTGCCGTTGTTGCTGCTTTGCCAATTGTTCTTTTCGACAGTAGAAGAGTTGAAATCCTTAAAAGAATTGATTGGCATACACTAGTTTTTTTTGCAGCCATGTTCGTCTTGATGCAAAGCGTTTGGAACAGCGGGATATTTCAAAAAGGTATTGACAATTCCGACTTTAATTTAAAATCAACCCTGGTGATTTTAGGCGTAAGCGTAATTTTAAGTCAATTAATTTCAAATGTTCCATTAGTCGTATTGTATCTACCTCTCCTTATGCGGCTTGGAGTAGGAACAAGGGGAATGCTTGCTTTATCTGCCGGAAGCACAATTGCGGGAAATCTTTTTATACTTGGGGCTGCAAGCAATATAATAATTATTCAAACTGCAGAAAAAAGAACAGGCGATACTTTAACCTTTATAGATTTTGCAAAGATTGGAGTTCCGCTTACAATCGTAAATTTGCTCGTTTACTGTTTATTCCTGCATTAAAGAGCACCAAGACTTGCAAGCATTTTTGCAGCGTGATCGTTTGTTGTGTCAATTTTAAGAGCTTTTTTATAATTTGAAATGGCATCCTTCTTGTCGTTGATTTGAAGATAAACATCTGCGAGTCTGTTGTAAACGCCCGGGATATAATTGAACAATGTTACATTCAACTTTAATATTTCAATAGCCCACTTTTTTTTGCCGATAAGTAAAAGTTCGCGACCAATATTGTCTAATTGTTGTTCGTCTTTAACCTCATAATGGTCTTCATTAAAAATTTTTCCGTAATTTGTAACAAAGTATTCGATGCCGTGCTTTTGGCATTCATTAAACACAAATCTTTCGAGTGGAATCCTTGGCGGCAAATATTTTCTTCCGAACAAAATCATTTTAATTAGATAAGTAACGTCTTCGGCACTTGGTTGACTAAAATTTGATAGGACAATTATTGTATATCCTTCCTTAAAGAATCTATACCAAACAGCATTAAATCCGGAAATACTCCCCTCAATTCCGAATGTCTCTTTGCTAATATAATCTTTCCAAGACTGGTTATCCGGATTTGAAAAATCTTTAGTAAATAGTTTAAGTTTATTTTCATTCGATAAAAGAATTGTATCTGTAGCAAGTGATTTGTCAAGTTTTAACAAATCACCGGCGGTGGTATAAATCCCACTATCACCCCCATTTTTGAAATTAAGGTCAAGATTACTTTCTAAATCCTCGTTGGGCAAAACTTTATAACCTGTTGCCCTGCCGTCTTCGTTGCTAATTGCTATATCGAAGCCGCTTTCGTTCATTTTAAGAGGGCTAAATATTTTTTCTTTCAGGATATCTTTGAAATTCTTTCCATAAATCTTTTCGATAATTGCTGCAAGAATTACAAAACCTGAAGTCGAATATGAAATTTTCGTCCCAGGTTCAAATTTTAATTTTTCCTTTTTAATAATTGAAACAAAATCTGATGTTGATTTCAGACTATCTCTTAATTTCTTATATAACGGGTCACCGGCATAATTCCCAAAGCCGCTTTTATTAAGCAGCAAATCAAGAATAGTTACCTTACTTTTGCCGTTCTTATTAAAGCCAGGTAGATATTTTCCGATTGTGTCACTCAAAATTAACTTCCCATCCTGCACGAGTTGCAAAGTTAAAATTGCGGTTAGGAATTGTGTTGTAGCGCCTATGTAGAACTTAGTATTTAATTTATTTGGAGTTTTCTCTTTATAATCCGCGAATCCAAATGCTTTTTGGTAAAGTGGTTTATTATCGATTGAAATAAGAACTACGCCCGAAAACATTTTTAGTTTTACAAATTGATTCATAACCGAATCAACCTTTCTTACAATATTTTGTTGTGCGTTTACTTCTATTGTGATAGAAAAAATAAAGATTATGAGAGATACAAAATTTTTAAGTGTTCCGGTGCGAATCATTTTTTCACTTTCGTCTCAATCCAACTCGGAGAGCAGATCAAGAATATCAAGATTCTTTGTTACCATTTGTAAGTGTCCTTCTTCATCAATTGGCCATTGATCCAATGATCGATCAGCATAAAGCTCAACGCCGTTACCATCCGGATCGGTAAGATAAATTGATTCTGAAACACCGTGATCGGAAGCCCCTTCGAGAGGGTAATTTATTTCATATAATCTTTTTAAAACACGAGCGAGTTCTTTTCTGTTTGGAAAAAGAATCGCAAAATGATAAAGCCCAGTATGTCCCGGCGGTGGTGGCGTTGCGCTTTTGCCGCGCCATGTATTCAAGCCTATATGATGATGATAACCGCCTGCAGATAAAAAAACTGCGGAGGCACCGAAATATGATGTTACTTCAAAACCAAGTAGGTCGCGGTAAAACTTTAGCGAGCGTTCAATGTCAGAAACAGTTAAATGAATATGCCCAATTTTAACTTCCGGGTGAATAATAGTTTTCAATTGATACTGTTCTCTAATTAGTTGTTGAAATTTTCGAGTGTAAAGATAAATAATACAGGACAATTTATGCACTATAACACTAAAAATTATGAGCAGCAGTTTTGACCGCTGGTCATAATCAACTTAGGGCACTTCTAAAAACTTCAATATTCTCTGCGAACGTTGCGTATTCTTTGCGTTCTCTGCGTTAAATTTTTATAAAAGATAGTTTTTAGAAGTGCCCTTTAATAAATTACTTTCTTCCGCCTCTTTGTGCATTGCCTTTGGGTCCAGTGCCATCACAAATGCCCGTTCCGGTTCCCGCGCCGTAGCCTGTGCCAACTTTAGGACCTATGCCCTGGTTTCCTGATGTATTACCAGAATTAAAACCGCCATTACCGAAATTGGATTTGCTACCTTTCATGAATTTATTTCCGCTTCCGTCCATCGGGCGTACAAAATCCGGATCTAAACAATTTATTATACCGTCACCGTCAGAATCGATTGCCCTGTCATTTATTCCGTCGCCGTTCAGATCGACGAAGCCGGTACCGGCTTTCTTCCCCTTATTTTGTTGAGCGTAAGAATCGCTGCTTAAAAAAAACAGTCCGAGCGCAAAAACGAGCCCGAGAGCGAAGAACATTTTTGATCTGGTTTTCATGATATAACTCCTTTAATTTGATGTTAATGTTTACAGATAGTAATACTCAATTGAAGTGCCAGATATAAAATTTAACTGTATGCTTAAATTGAAGGGCTTTTGAGCTTACGAGAAATAGGTTTCGACTTTTAAGGCGCTGATAAGCGACTTTAAGGTCGTTAAAATAATTATGGAATCTTTATCAAAATTTATAATCTTATATATATGGCATTCTAATTGTTTTGTAAAAGGCAACAAAAAGATTATTTGAAATGAAAAACAGATTTAAGTTACAACCGAAAATTGTTATTGTTATTTCCGTCAT
>JAKBMG010000025.1 GCA_021831685.1 Bacteroidota bacterium
TGAATAATAACCCTCCTTTTCGTTTTAATAACTGGACGAAATGCCCTTTGCGTGCGATTACCAGTATTTTCCCATATAGTGCTTGTCTTTAATGCTTAGATGCTCGTTTTTATATCTTAGTTTTGAAAATCTTATCAAAAAAAGAGAGCATAATGTTAAACTTCCATAATTTCTTTTTCTTTATGCTTCAGGATATCATCAATCTTTTGGATATGCTCGTCGGTAAGCTTTTGAACCTTATCCTCGGCTTCTTTTAATTGATCCTCAGAAATTTTTTTATTTTTCTCTTCACGTTTCAAATGTTCATTTGCATCTCTGCGAACATTTCGAATAGCAATTTTAGATTCTTCGCCAAACTTCTTAACAAGCTTAACAAAATCTCTCCTGCGCTCTTCATTTAACGGTGGAACAGGGATCTTCAAATTTGTTCCGTCATTGACAGGATTAAAACCAAGGTTAGCTTCAAGAATTGCTTTGTCAACATGGCTTACTATGGATTTATCCCATGGTGTAATTGATAAAGTATGCGCATCCAAAACGGTAACATTTGCAACCTGATTGAGGGCAGTCATATTGCCGTAATATTCAACTTTAATACCGTCAAGTAGAGCAGTTGTAGCTTTCCCCGTTCTAATTTTTGCAAGTTCAGCTCTAAGAGCTTCAAGCGATTTGTCCATCCTTGCTCTTGCATCATTTATTACTTGTTCCATAAATAACCTCTAATAATTAATTATTCAAAGTGCTAATTGTACAATTTGAATTTTTTCTATAATGAAAAGTAAGAAGCTAAAACTAAAAGGGCAAAATATTATTACTGCTTCGGGTCATTTATTACGGTACCAATAGCTTCGCCTTTGACCAATTTTAATAGATTATCGGGCACATCCATGTTAAAGACAACAACGGGCAGGTTGTTCTCCCGGCACAAGCTTATAGCAGTTAGATCCATAACACGAAGATTTTTTTTCAATACATCTAGGTAAGAAATATTATCAAATTTAAAAGCGTCCGGGTTTTGTTCGGGATCTGAATCAAAAACTCCGTCAACACGGGTACCTTTGATTATCACATCGGCTTCAATTTCAACTGCTCTTAAAGATGCTGCAGTATCGGTACTGAAGTAAGGGTGTCCTGTTCCTGCCCCAAAAATTATTACTCGTCCTTTTTCAAGGTGTCTAATAGCCCGTCGTCTTATATAAGGTTCGGCAATTTGCTCCATGTGGATAGCGCTCATCAAGCGTGAATAAATTCCTTTATGTTCAATTGCATTTTGGAGCGCAAGAGAGTTAATCATTGTTGCAAGCATACCCATTTGATCACCGGTAACACGGTCAATACCTTGAGCGCTTGCGCTTAAACCGCGGTATATATTTCCGCCGCCGATAACTATTCCGAGTTGGATTCCGATGTCGTAAACCTTTTTAACTTCAGTAGCAAAGAAATTCAAAACATTATGATCAATTCCAAATCCTTTTTCCCCCATCAAAGATTCACCGCTTAATTTTAAGAGTACTCTTTTATATTTTAGATCGCTCATAATTTTCTATAGAATTTGATAATTAGAATTTCGAGTTTATTTGACTGTTTTGTAAAACTTTTCAAAGAAAGCCAGTACAATATAAAAAAAAGGTCTTAATAAAAATTAAGACCTTTTCATAATTTATTTTTTCTCATCACCTAGATGAAACCGGCGGAAATGGTTTATCTTCACATCAATTCCATGTTTAGAGTTGAATTCTTTTATTAAATCAGTTACGGTTTTTGTGTTGTCTTTAATAAAAGCTTGTTCCGACAGACAATTTTCCTGGTAAAATTTATTTAATTTTCCTTGAGCAATTTTATCAAGAATTTGTTCCGGCTTCCCTTCTTTACGGGAAATTTCTTTATAGATTTCAATTTCTTTCTCTATCAGATCCTTTTGAACTTCTTCACGATAGACGCAAATAGGCTTCATAGCCGCAACTTGCATCGCAATATCTTTACCAAGATTGAAGAATTCATCTTTCTTGTCGCCAATATTGTCAAATTTAACAAGTACACCTAATTTTGAGCCAAGGTGAACATAATCAATAACCTCACCGTTGGGAGCCTCATCAATAGAAAGCCTGGATATTTGAATTTTCTCACCGACTTTTCCGAGAAGTTCATCAAATTGATCTCTAATAGACGGATTTTTTTCAAGTAAATCGTCAACGTTGGCGGGTTTAGATGAGCTAACAGCTTCTAGAACATTTTTAGCAAATTTTGTGAAGTCTTCGCTGTTGGCGACAAAGTCGGTTTCGCAGTTAACTTCAACAATAACACCGGTTTGTTTATCGTCAGAAATTTTAGTTAAAACCATTCCTTCTTTCGCGGTTCTTTCTGCTCTTTTAGCAGCAACAGCCGCGCCTTTTTTACGAAGTATTTCAATAGCCTTTTCAAAATTCCCTTCGGCTTCGGTTAAAGCTTTTTTGCAGTCCATCATACCGGCGCCGGTTTTTTGTCTTAATTCATTTACTTGTGCAGCAGTAATTGCCATATCATTATCCCTTTACGTTATTATGATTCTGAAGGAATGTCTTCTTCTTTACTTTTTCCTTCTTCTTCTCTTTCTTTTTTAATTCTTTCGTTTTGTGCAGCTTCTTCAGATTTTCTTTCGGCAACCCTGGCATTACCTTCAATAACGGCTTCTGCCATAAAATTAGTAATTATTTCTATGGTTTTTACAGCGTCGTCGTTTGCGGCAATAACATAATTAACCTCATCCGGGTCGCAGTTTGTATCGACAATTGCAAAAACAGGGATGTTAAGTCTCTTAGCTTCTTTAATTGCTATGGTTTCTTTTTTAATATCCACGACAAACATTGCCCCAGGAAGTTTTGACATAGTTTCAACACCTTCCAAAACCTTTTTTAGCTTATCTTTTTCTCTGGTTAGGAACAATCTTTCTTTCTTAGTAATCTTATCAAATGTTCCGTCAGTTTCTTGCTTTTCAATATTATTAAGTCTTTTAATGCTTTTCCTGATAGTTGAAAAGTTGGTCAACATTCCGCCGAGCCATCTTTCGCTTACCCAGTTTGCATCACATCTTCTTGCTTCGGCGTCGATAACATTTTTAGCTTGCTTTTTAGTTCCGACAAAAAGGACCCTTTTCCCTTCCGAAACTAACTTTGATAGAGCTTCCGAAGCTTCAATAATTTGAGTTTGAGTTTTCTTTAAATCGATTATATGAATCCCATTTTTTTCCATGAAGATGTAAGGCTTCATTTTGGGATTCCAGCGACGTGTTAAGTGTCCGAAGTGCGCACCGGATTCAATAAGTTGAGTTATATTTAACTTTTTCATTTTTGCTCCTGTTTTTTCTTGTCAGATATTTGACAAGCCTTCTACTCTCTTCATCTTTACCCACAATCCCATTTTAAGCGGGACACAGGAGGTAAATCAGAAAGTATGAATGATTGGTTAATAAATTAACGTTTAGAAAATTGAAATCTTTTTCTTGCTTTAGCTTGACCGTATTTTTTACGTTCGACCATTCTTGGATCTCTTGTTAAAAATCCTTCTGCTTTAAGCGCAGGTCTATATTCGGGGTTAAGGGAGATTAAACCTCTTGCTATTCCAAGCCTAATAGCCTGAGCTTGCCCGGTCGTGCCACCGCCATTGACATTAACGAAAACGTCGAACTGTCCGGCTGTGTTTGTTACTTTGAATGGATTAGTTATATCCTCTCTACTGAGTAATTGAGGGAATGCTTTTTCAAATTCATTTCCGTTTACGGTGATTTTACCGTTGCCACTTCTTAGAATTACTCTGGCAACAGATGTTTTTCTTCTACCAACAAAAATTTGATCTGTCATTATTTCTCCGTTAAACTAATTACTTCGGGTTTTTGAGCTTGATGAGGATGATTTGCGTCCGAGTAAACTTTTAATTTTTTAATTAATTTGTTTCCTAATCTATTTTTGGGAAGCATACCTTTTACGGCGGATTCAATTACAAATTCAGGTTTTTTTGCCATAAGTTCTGCATAACTTCTAATTTTCAATCCGCCCGGATAACCCGAATAATGGAAGTAGTTTTTCAACATTTCCCTTTTACCGGTTACCTTAATTTGTTTTGCGTTTATTACAACGACAAAATCACCTGTGTCTGCGTTAGGAGAAAAGGTTGTTTTTTCCTTTCCGCGAATTACCCTAGCGATTTTTGTTGCCAACCTACCCAAAACTTGATCCTTGGCATCAATAATATACCATTTCCTATCAGCATCTTTGGTGGTTATAAATCTTGTTATTTTAGCTTGTTTCATTTCATTTCTCCGAAATCAATAATCCATTTCAATAAAGGTTTCTAAATTAAGGTTTAACGAAAAGAAAGTCAAGGATTTAAGACATTAAAAAGCACATCAAATTTCCCCCGGCGCTACTGTCCGTATTAAATTAGAAATAGGAATATTGCATAGCCAACAGAATTTGAAAGATAGAAGTTAATAAAGATCATTACAAGATGAGGGTATTAGAAGGAGGCTATTCATGGCGCATTCAGAGTGTATTCAGAATTTTTTGAGAAATTGTTTTTGAATTGTATTCCCTTTTTGGTTGGTTTTGGAAGAATTAGCTGGTATCAGCTATAAAATTATAAGATTTTAGAGAAAATGAACCAATGTTTGACTATATCAAACATATTAAATTGTAATATGTGAATCAAGAAAGAACCTGAAATGTTATAGCTGTCCAAAACGAATTGTTTTTTTTGAAGGAATTAAATTATTCCGAACAGCAGTGTTTCCCAGGATTGACTATGAAGAGGCGAGATGGTTATACTTTAAAAAAGACCATGCCCGAACTTAAATGACTTTACCATTCCCCAAAAAATGGGAAGAAATGAGTCAAAATAATTCTTTCCTTCTATTATTAATTTTATACTATAATCTTCATCGGAACTAGTTCTTATATAAAGAGTTTGGGTAATTTGTCCTTCTAATTCTTCCGGAGCATTAAAATAAATTCTGTTACCGTTAATCTCGGTTGTGCTTTTGAATCGCGAAGGGTCAAACAAATCTTTGTCCTCTACTTCAAGATGAACATATGGCGGGGGCATAATGTTTGTTTGCTCAAACCAAAATGTAACACCGTCTAACTTATGTTTTACATCCTGGTCGATGTATGTCCAACCGTTTGGATATTTTAATGTAACATTTAATGTCCTTTCATGGTAGACCTGATCCAGTCCGGTTGTATCCAGGGGCATTTTTGAAAAGTTGTAAAAAGTGTGAGGAGGGTTCATATCCTCAGAATTATTTTTGGCAGCGATTAAGTTCTCTCTTTTTACTTTGTTTATCTTTTCAATTTTTGAATTATCTTTTTCGAAGATTTTGTTTTTTGCAGCGGGAATTTCCTCCGCAAAATTATCCGGAGCTATTTGGATATAGCCTGGGTTGACTCGTGACTTTTCTGAAATTTCATTTAATATTAATAAAATTGCAAATAAAATTATTAAATGAAAAATTATAGATGCAGAGGAGCTGAAAATTGTGTTTGTTTCCGGTGTTATTTTTAATCTCATTATCATAAGGAAGAAAATAAAGTAACGCTCAAATTTAATCAATAAGGTTTATCAAATTTCGTCCGATAAAAATAATTACGACATTTATTTGAAGCCATAAACAAAATCTTTAATTTTACACATTCAATTTAATAAACTGTTGGAAGGCTTGAAATGAAATTTCTTGTAACCGGGGGCGCTGGCTTTTTAGGAATTAACTTAGTAAGATATTTACAGTCCCGCGGTCATGATGTTGTTTCTTTAGATATAGTGAAATTCGATTACCCTGATATGAACGGAAAAATTTCAATAATCACTGGAGATATTCGAAATAAAGAAACTGTTGAAGAGGCTATGAAAGGGATTGATGTTGTAGTTCATACTGCAGCGGCTCTTCCATTGTATTCGTCCGAAGAGATCTTCTCGACAGATATTGAGGGAACAAAAAACCTATTAGAAGCAGCAGAAAGAAATAAAGTTGAAAGGTTCATACATATATCTTCAACAGCTGTTTACGGCATTCCGGATCATCACCCCTTATTTGAAGATGACAAGCTTGACGGCGTTGGACCTTATGGCAAAGCAAAAATCCAAGCTGAAAAGGAATGCGATAATTTTAGAAAGAAAGGATTGTGCGTTTCTATTATTCGTCCAAAATCATTTGTCGGACCGGAACGTCTCGGCGTGTTTGATCTTCTTTATGATTGGGCGTACGACGGTAAAGGTTTCCCGATGATAGGGAGCGGAAATAATCGTTATCAACTTCTTGATGTTGAAGACCTTTGCGAAGCAATTTTGCTTTGCGCTACGCTTGCGAAAAATAAAGTGAATGATACTTTCAATATCGGCGCAAAAGAGTATACTACAATGAAAGAAGATTATCAGGCTGTATTGGATTCTGCTGGTTTCGGAAAAAAAATTATTGGGCTGCCGGAAAAACCAACAATCGCACTTTTGAAAATCCTTTCGGCATTTAGACTTTCGCCTCTTTACAAATGGGTCTATGAAACTGCATCCAAAGATTCTTTTGTTTCGATTGAAAAGGCGGAAAGGATTCTAGGCTATTCTCCAAAATATTCTAATAAAGACGCATTGATTAGAAATTACAAATGGTATAAAGAGAATAAAAATAATTTTAAGAATACAAGCGGCGTTTCACACCGCGTACCGTGGAAACAAGGTCTATTAAGAGTTGCAAAAGCATTCTTTTGATTTGAGGGATAAAGTTTTATAATAAAATTAAATGAAAGAAAGGAATTAGTTATGGCAAGCAAAAAAGATTTTTTGAAAGGTACTATTAAGCATATTGATATTAAAAAGTATAATGTAATTGAACTTGTAGATGCAATGCAATTCATGGCTTTTTCGGCGAGGGATTTGAACCGTGCTTCAAATATTTATGATAGAATGCTTCGCGATAAAGATTGCGGTATTATTTTAACGATTGCCGGAAGCTTGTTCAGCGCAGGATTAAAAAAGGTTGTTTATGATTTAATTATGAATAACATGATTGACGCCGTAGTTTCTACGGGAGCTCTTATGGTAGATCAAGATTTTTTTGAGGCACTTGGTTTTAAGCATTATATCGGTACGCCGTTTAGTGATGATAACGAACTAAGAGACCTTCACATTGATAGAATTTATGACACGTACATTGATGAAGATGAATTAAGAATTTGTGATGAAACCACTGCAAAGATATTTGATTCCCTTGATCCAAGACCTTACTCTTCACGCGAATTACTTTGGGAATTTGGTAAATATCTTGATGAAAACGGCGGGCCCAAGGTTGAAGACTCTGTAATTTATGCAGCGTACAAAAAGAACGTCCCGATTTTTGTTCCAGCATTTTCCGATTGTTCGGCGGGATTTGGGTTTATAATGCATCAAACTAAAAATCCCGATAAGCATGTTTCAATTGATTCTGCAAAAGATTTCTTAGAACTTACAAAGATTAAACTTCACAGCAATGAAACAGGCATTTTTATGGTTGGCGGCGGCGTTCCTAAAAACTTCACACAGGATATTGTCGTTGCTGCAGACATTTTAAAAGAAAACGCACCAATGCATAAGTACGCTATCCAGATTACTGTTGCAGATGTTCGTGATGGTGCACTCTCAAGTTCTACCTTGAAGGAAGCAAGCTCCTGGGGAAAAGTGGAAACTACTTTTGAGCAAATGGTATATTCAGAAGCGACAATTGCTATGCCTTTAATTACCGGTTATGCATATCATAAAGCAGGATGGAAAGAAAGAAAAGCGCGCGAGTTCCAAAAAATATTTTTAACAGCTAATGTAGCAATCTAAGTAGAGCTGTTTATTAAGAATTAGGCAATAATACGTGATTGTTTTTGGCGTAAAATAAGCACCCGAAACAATAAAGATGGAGCCTTAAAACAAAAGAGAAAGATTCGTACTGTTTTTTCCTATATTGTCGCTTGCTTATGATGGCGCATTAGGATGTTGCGCTGGTTAATTTATGTGTATAAAAAATGGTATAATGTTTTGCAAAATTTTTAAGGTATTTGATGAAAAAGACTATCTTCGTTTTGACGCTAATAATTTTAGTTTCTACAGCTTCTTTAGAATTAAAAGCACAATCGTATTTAAGCGTCGGGGGATTTTTGGGCGGTGGTTACATCAGCGGAAATTTTCCTTCGCAAGGAAGCTTTACTTCTTCAATATTTGTAGAAGCTAATACTAATAAAGCATTTGGATTTGATACGCGGTTAAGCTTCTTATACGCTGCTAATATTGATTTGCTGTTTCCCCGAAACAGTATTAATTATTATTTGTTTGTAAAAGGGTTTTCAATAAAAGGTATCGTTCGACAGCCTATATCAACAATATTCTTCGTTGAAGAAGGAATAGGACCTTTTGCACTAAATGATAGAACATTCAGCTATATTAATTCCTGGGATTATGGAATTGTTTTTTCAATTTTGGCAGGAACAAATTTTGGAAATTCTCAGGGGAAATTTAGATTAGGCGCCGGAGTTGAATATGGACTTACCTTTACAAGTACAGACGTAGGGTATTCCTCTTTTCACGTTCAGATTCAATATATTTTATAATTTTTATTTATTTGTTTTAAGACTCGGTGCTTCTTGTTGTACTTCGACCTTTCTTCCGCCCCAATGCGCCATAGGATTTGCTATTAAGACTTTTGTTAAACCGTTATCGGTTCCTATCCATAAACTATTGCCGTCAAAAAAAAGCGAGGTGATTTTTGAAGATTGAATATTAATTTCATTTAAATCAATTGGTGTAATATATCCATTTAGTCTGTTTATCATAACCAGACCTTTACCGTAGTCTTTCTTTTCTTTTTTTTGAAATGAATAGATACCTGCGAATATCTCATTTCCGACCTTAACCATGCAATAGACTCCATCCGCAGGAAGACCATCACTTTCGGAGAGTCTTTCCCATTTATGTTTCCTATCAAATTCATAAATTCCGCCGATGTTGAACTTTGGATTTTCAAGAGTAATAAATTCATCTGTCCCGAACCAAACAGTTGCGGGGTCAAAAATCATGTCGGAAACAGAAACAGATTCTCCATCGCCGTTAAATCCGCCGTCTTTATTATTGATATATGTCCAAGCATCTTTATCTTCAAGCTTCATACTTTTGTGAAAAATATGCACGCCAGATTCTGAACCGAACCAAACAAGGCTATCGCCATCGAGTCTTATTGATTTTATATTATTTGATTTGGAATCGTTATTAATCATCAAAGAAAAATCTTGATATCTTTGTTTCCCTACTTCAAGCATAGTAATGTTTTCAAATCTGCCAATCCAAAGAACATTTTCCTGGGGATCATAGCAAAGAGATCTTATCCAATTACCCATTTCCCCGCCGAGTGAAAACTTTCTTTTGTGCCATTGATTTTTTCGCTGATCTAAAATATATAAACCGTCTGTGGCGCCAGCCCAGACATAATTTTTATTTGCAGCAATACAATAGAAAAAATTATTATCGAGATTTTTATTTGCTGTTGAGTAATTATACCATGCATTATCTTTGTACGAATATTTATAGATACCCTGACCATAAGTGGAAACCCAAAGGTTTTCCCCAACCAACGTCATGGAGGTAACCGTTGCGCCTTCAAGAAAATTTGTAGATTCAATTTTAGGGAAAATAAAATTAGGTGTTGATAGGAATAAAATGGAAAACAAAAATAGCTTACGAATCATTGTTTCAGTAACTCTCATCATCGGAAGGAAACTTTTTTTGTTTCACATCTTCAATATAATTTTTAACGGCGTTAGTAATTTCATCCGCTAACTTTGCATAATGGCGGACAAACCTAGGGTGAAAATCAACATTTAGACCCAGCATATCCGGTGTAACTAAAATTTGACCATCACAATGAACACCTGCACCGATTCCTATCGTAGGAATTTTTAGGCTTTCTGTAATTTTCTTAGCAAGGTCGGCGGGGATTTTTTCCAGTACCAACGCGAATGCCCCTGCCTGTTCAACTGATTTTGCATCATTTAATATTTCCTCAGCTTCATCAATATCCTTCCCGCGCTCACGATAGCTTCCAAATTTATGAATGCTTTGCGGAGTTAAACCAATATGTCCCATCACAGGAATTCCGGCATCTGTAATTTTTCTAATTGTTTCGGCAAGGCGAACTCCGCCTTCAAGTTTAACGGCGCCTGCCGGAGTTTCTTTTAATATTCTTCCTGCATTTCTAAATCCCTCATCTACGCTAAGCTGATAAGACATAAATGGCATATCCACAACAATCATTGCCCGGCTGATTGCTTTGCTGACAGCTTTGGTATGATAGATCATTTCATCCATAGTTACTGGAAGAGTAGTATCGTTGCCCTGAAATACATTGCTTAGAGAGTCGCCGATAAGTACTATGTCTATTCCCGCTTCTTCAAGAAGTTTAGCCGTGATAAAATCATACGCCGTTAGCGCAGAAATTTTTTTCCCGTTCTTTTTAAGCCATGATAGGGTCAAAGTTGTAACACGTTTTATTTCTTTTTCGCTACTCATAATATTTTAGTAATTTATTTTTTTTATGAAAAGACAATTTCATTTATGCCTGCTGACTGGGGTAAATTAAGCTCTTTAAACTTCGCTTGAAAATAATCTTCAAAACCTTTTACCAATCTATCTTCCAATTTTTTATAGTCAATTTCGGATTTTAAGATCGAATATAAATCCGTAGTGGTTTTATCAATTTCCTCAGCAAACGACGACATGTTTTCTACAGTAAGATTTAGGTAATCGACAATCTTTTTATGATAGTTTCCACACAAAATTGATCCATGTTGGAGAATAGTATTACCTAATTTTCTTTGAGCACTTCCGACAAGTTTTTTCCCTGAAAACTTAAGTTCGTTCTTTGCAGAAACGGCAAAGCAGATTGAGCTTATTTCTTCCTTATAAACTTTTGGAAAGTCGGGTTGAGAATTTTCCAATTCAACAAATTTTAATCTATCGTCATAAAGCGACAAACCTATTTTCAGCGCACGATTTATTTCGTAATAAATATATTTTGCAGAGGTTTGACTATCAACCGGATAAATTACGGAGTACGTAATCTCTTCGGCATGAAGAATTGCTCTTCCACCGGTTGGTCTTTTTACGATATCAATTCCATCAAACTTTGCTTTCACGGAATTTATAGAATCGACATCCTGATTTGCACCTAAAGAAATACAAAAAGGCTTCCATTGGTACAATCTAAAAATCGCTTCATCCGGTCTGGAATTTTTCGCAAGTTGAAGATCAAAATCCATATTGAATTGTCCTGAACCGGCGCCACTATTTATAAATCGCCATTTCATTTACCGATTAATCCTCGTTTGCTTTTGCCGAGAAAATCTAGGACTATTTTAATATAATTATTATTCCCGAATTCATCAGTAATTTTTTTCTTTGCTTGAGAAACATTTAAGGAGTTATCGTACAAATAATTGAATGCTTTTTTCAGTGTTAAGATATCTTCATTTGAAAAACCACGTCTTCTGAGTCCAATCACGTTAAGTCCGTTAAATTCAAGAGGTTCACCTGCAGTCAGAATATACGGCGGTACATCTTGAGTAACTCTAAAACCACCACCAATCATACAATGCTGTCCAACAATGCAAAACTGATGAACGGGCGTCATACCTCCAATAATTACCCAATCTTCAATTGTCACATGACCTGCAATTTGAACTCCATTCGCGAGGATACAATTGTCGCCCACCGTTGAATCGTGAGCAACGTGTGAGTAAGCCATAAGTAAACAATTTTTCCCAACTCTTGAGAAACCGGTTTCTTTGGTACCCCTATGAAGAGTAACAAATTCATGGATAACAGTGTCGTCATCAACAATAAAAAGAGTTTCTTCATTCCCAAATTTTAGATCCTGCGGCGTATGTGCAATCGAGGCAGATTGATGAATCTTAACGCGATTGCCGATTCTTGCGCCGTTGTAAATAACCGCGTGAGGTCCTATTATGCAATCGTCTCCAATTTCTACATTATCTTCTATAATTACGTAAGGGGCAACCGAAATGTTGTTTCCAAGAATTGCTTTTTTACTTACAATTGCAGTAGGATGAATATTTGTCATTATCTTTTTATAAATAATTTTTTTTAGGAATTAGTGGTACTCTGTTCGCGGTCAACAATACCAGCCATAAATTCAGCTTCTGCTACAAGTATTTCGTTCACATAAGTTTTTCCAGCCATCATAACTACTTTGTTTTTTTTATTAGTCAAATTGATTTCCATATAAAGCTGATCACCCGGAACAACCGGTTTTCTAAATTTTGCATTATTTATTTGCATAAACATTACGAGTTTTTTTTCTGGTTCGGGAAAAGCATTTAGCAGAAGGACTCCTCCGGTTTGCGCCATTGCTTCTATAATTAAGACACCTGGCATTACCGGCTGTCCTGGAAAGTGTCCCTGGAAAAATGGTTCATTTATCGATACGGATTTTATTCCAATAACTTTTTTATCGACTTCAAGATGAACAATTTTATCAACAAGAAGGAATGGATAACGGTGCGGTAGAATTCTTTGAATTGCATTTACATCAAACACAACTCCTTCTTTTTTTACAAATTGATATTTTTTAACAAGCTTTTTCTGCTGATACAATTTTCTAATTTGTTTGGCGAATTCAACATTGGCTTTATGACCTGGTCTGGCAGCAAGAATTTGTGCTTTAACCGGGACACCAATCAAGGCAAGATCACCCAAAAGGTCTAACAATTTATGACGTACAGGTTCGTTTTTAAATCTTAACTGTTTGTTGTTTAAAATTCCGTTGGTGCCGATTGTAACATTTTCATATATGCCAAGTTTTTTTCTTAAACCTTCCAACTCAAGTTCATCAGAATTCCGGTCTACAATTACCACAGCATTGTCAATGTCTCCGCCTTTAATCAATCCAGCATCAGCTAGTTGCTCAACTTCGCTAAGGAAGCAGAATGTTCTTGCCGGAGCAAACTCTGTTATGAATTCTTTTTCCAAGTCAAATAAACCAGTATGCTGACTACCTAAGGCAGGGTTTTGGTAATCAACCATAACTGTTGCGCGATAACTATCCAACGGAAGAGCAACTATATCAATTTGATTTTCTTCATTATGGTAGGTTACGGTTTGGTCGATTATTAAATAATCTTTAGGTGCTTCTTGCTGAACAAAATCAGCCTTTAATAGCTGTTCTACATAAGGCATGGCGCTTCCGTCTCCTACCGGAGGTTCAATCCCATCAAGTTCTATGATAATGTTGTCTATCTGAAGTCCAACTACAGCCGCAAGAACATGTTCTACCGTATGAACTTTTGCTTCGCCTATTCCTAAAGTGGTACCGCGGGAAACGTCAACAACGTTATCGGCAATAGCATGAATTTCAGGTGCACCGCCTAAATCTACCCTTACAAATTTAATCCCATAGTTAATCGGCGCAGGCTTAAAAGTCATAGTGCAAGAAGT
The DNA here is from genome assembly GCA_021831685.1 of Bacteroidota bacterium. Classification (GTDB taxonomy): domain Bacteria; phylum Bacteroidota; class Ignavibacteria; order Ignavibacteriales; family Ignavibacteriaceae; genus FEN-1297. Next base: position 13,489 of record JAKBMG010000025.1, read on the forward strand.
GCCGGTGTGCAAACCAATCCCAGACATTGAAACGGGCTTGGAAATAGTTCTTTGTAACTCTAACATTAATAAAATCCAATATAGTGAATAAGATATTTTAGAAATATAAGTAAATTCATTTTCAAAATAGCAAGACAAGATTTGAAATACAATAAAAATGATTTTGGCGAAGTGAGCGAAATAAAATTTCTAATTTTCTTTTAGTCTTTTAATTTCTTCCGTTAAATTTTGAATTTGCATTTCAAGGTGTTTCAATTTTTCAGCATAGCCCGGAAGGTTGCGTATATGAGCTTCAAGTTTGATAGCGGTTTTAAATTCCTTCGCCGGCGTTCCATAATATTGCCCCGATTTGGTTATTGATTTTGAGATCCCAGACTTAGCCATAATTATAACGTGATCAGCAATTTCAATGTGCCCGACAATCCCAACTTGACCGGCAATGATATTGTGGCTTCCGATTTTTGTACTTCCTGAAATTCCAGTAAGTGCTGAAATAACCGTGTCTTCACCGACAACAACGTTATGGGCAATTTGGACAAGATTGTCTATCTTAACGCCTCGCCTTATAATAGTAGCGCCAAGTTCAGCTCTATCCACCGAAACATTTGAGCCAAGTTCTACGTCATCTTCAATTATTACGATACCAATTTGAGGAATTTTTTGATAAGCTCCTTTTTCATCGGTAAAAAATCCAAAGCCATCTGAGCCAATTACAGTGCCGGGATGAATTATTACCCGGCTTCCAATTTTACTTTTTTCACGAATACTAACATTTTGAAAGATTATTGAATCGTCGCCAATTTCAACATCCTCAAGCAAAACTGTATTATGAAAAAGCTTAGTGTTTTTTCCTATTTTGCATCCGGCGGAAACGACAACATTTTTCCCGATTGCAGAATTTTCGCCGATTTTGGCTGATGGGTGTATATAAGCCGATTCATCAATCCCTTCTAAAGAATATTTAGGTGAGAAATAATGAATTAATATTTTTGCAAAAGCTTTGTTAGGATCATTAACTTCGATATAAGAGAGATCGGATCTTGATTTATTAAAACCGGGCTTGACAAGAATTGCTGATGCTTTTGTAGAAGGGAAATATTTTTCATAGCTTGAAAGATAAAGGAAAGTAAGATCACCTTGCTGGGCTTCTTCGATTTTCGCAAGGTTGTTAATAATTAGATTTTTATCACCGACTAAATTTCCACCGATTATTTCTGCTACATCGGATAATTTAAAGCTCATTAAATTCAGCTCATATTTTATTGAAGTTTAAGCAAATCCATGACTTGAGGAGTAATATCGTACTTATCCTTCGCATAAAGGATGGAAATACTAGCACTCCGGTCAAAAACAAAATCAAGGTCTTCTTTTTTTGCCACTTCTTGAATAGCATTAAAAACTTTGTTCTGGACTGGTTTCATTAGTTCTTCTTGTTTTTGAAATAGTTCGCCGTTTGTTCCAAACTTTTTATCTCGATAATCATTTATTTGCTTATCAAGATTCTTTATTGCTGTTTCCAGTTCAATCTTAGTTTGATCGGTCATAATTAATTTTCTTCTATCAAAGTCATCTTGTTTGACTTTTTTGGCTGCTTCCATTTTGCTCAGTTCGGCTTGCCAATCGCGAATTAAGCCGTCCAGCTTAAGTTTCGCATCTTGCGCATCCGGGATTTTGCTCAGAATGGTTTTGGAATCGACATAGCCGATTTTTAACTGGCCGAAAGAAATTCCCGAGAAAAATAAGAGGGAAAAAAAGAGAAAAGAAAATACTCGCGTTTTCATTTTCAACTCCGTATTTAAATTAGTTTTGGAAATAACTTATTAAAGAGTATCAAATTTAAATAACACCCTCTCACTTTTTATAATAGCAATTTAAAATATTGTCCCGATTTATTAGAAATCGAGACAATAAAAAATAAGATAAATTTTTATTTAACAGATGTTTTCAGTTTATCCAGAACTTTATAAGTAATATCATAAGCTGGGTCAGCATATAGGAGAACAACGTCGCCTGCTTTATCGAAGACGAATTTCATTCCTTCTTCTTTAGCAACTTCCTGAATTGCTTTATAAATTTTGTTTTTTACAGGAGTAAAAATTTTATCCTGTTCTTTATAGATATCACCTGTACCCTGGGCAAACTTTTCTTTTTGATAATCAAGAATACCGTTTTGTTGGGCGATAAGTACTTGCTGTGCCGATTGCTTTTTACTATCGGGCATTGTGTTTGCTTGCTTTTGGTAATTTTCAAGAGCCTGCTGGTAATCAGCTTTAAGGCTATCAAGATGTGATGACCATTTATTTGTAAGCGCATCAAGATCACCCTGAGCTTTAATTGCTTCTGGAAGTTGATTCAGAATTAGTTGAGAATCAACATAACCAATTTTTTGAGCGGTTTGGGCAGATAAAAAATTACTGCCGATTAAAAGAACCGTTAGGATCAAAAGAAGTTTTTTCACTATTCTTACCTCTGTGTTTTTGTTATAAGTTAATTAAAAGCCTTTACCGAATTGAAAGTGGAAAAGCCATGCCGGATCTTTTCCGTTGACAGCTTTTCTGTCGAATCCATATCCTAAGTCAAAACCAATTAGTCCAATTGGATTTATCATTATTCTTGCACCAACACCGACGGATCTTCTTAAATTAAAAAGATCGGTCGAAAGAATATCCTGAAAAACATTTCCTGCTTCCGCAAAGGCAAGCAAGAAAATCGGAACAGGGTCCTGTGTAACGGAGAATCTAAGTTCTGTTGTAAATCTCGTCATTACATTACCGCCAAGCACATTACCGTATGCATCAACGGGACCGATAGATCTATCGTCATACCCACGAAGAGGAGTGGTGGCAATAACCAGTCCATTTCCACCCATAAAGAATTTTTCAAATGGATTAATTTTAAAATTGGTTGCATAATCAAGCTCATGGATATACCCCATATTGGCAACCGTATATAAAACAATTCTATTTGTGTTGAACAAACTCTTATACCATTCAGCAGTAAAAGAAAGTTTATAGTAATTCACATCACCGGGAAGGAAAGGGCCTCCTGACAACTCTCCATCCAAGACTACCGATGAACCACGAGAAGGGAAAATCGGATTGTCAATATCTTTTCTGCTTATGGTTGCACCGAGTGTATATTGATGAGTTGTTCCTTGGGCATAAGTTCCCGCGCCATTGATAACATCGTTGTATTGATATCTAAACATGCCTTGAACATTGAAATAATCATCCGGCCATTTAAGTCTTCTACCAACTCTAACTGTTGCACCGCTCTGTTGAAGGTCATAAATATATTGTTGTCTTGTATCAAAAACTTCAAACCCAAGAAGGGTGGGCGTATCCATCAGCCAGGGTTCCGTAAAACCGAGGGAAAATGTGCGATAATAATTTCCAACGCCGAATTGCCAGTTAAAGCTTAAGATTTGTCCGCCACCAATAGAGAAAGGGTGGTCAAGAGCAAAGTTAGACAATGTAACTCCTATTGCGCCACTAAATCCAAAACTTCCACTATAACCAACAGAAGCATTAAGATAATCACTTGATTTTTCCAGTACATTAAACGACACGTTTACAGTGCTGTCGTTTTGAAACGATGTACCAATTCCGTCAGGTCCATATAATTTTTCAGCATCAAAGTATTTTAGATTAGCAAGTTGCTGAATGCTCCGAAGGAGAAGGCCTTTGTTAAAATAGTCGCCTGGAATTGTAAATAATTCTCTCCGAATAACTTTATCTTCTGTTTTATCATTCCCTAATATACTAACTCTTCCGACCTTAAATTGGTTTTTTTCATCTAAACGGATTGTAACATCAATAGAATCGCCAGGAACTTTTTTCTCGTCAGTTTGCAAATTAAAAGTTAGATAACCACTATCTAAATATAAGGAAGAGACATCTGTCTGATCCTTATTTCCTTTTAGGTTCTGTTCAAATTTTTGGTAATTAAAGATATCTCCCTTTTTGAAATTCAGTCTTGCATTTAACACATTATCGGGGAATATAGTGTTCCCTTCCCAGACAATATTTCTAATTTTGTATTGGGGACCTTCATAAAGTTTGATTAATATTTCAAGGTCTTTTTTATGATTGTAGTATATCAGCGAATCAGAAAGAATTTGAGCGTCGCGATAACCATTTTTGTTATAGAAATCTACAATCAATTTTTTATCTGCTTCAAATTTTTTGGGATCAAACTTATTGCCTTCCCAAAATTTCCACCAAACAGCCTCCTTAGTATCATCCATTTCTCCCCTAAGTATGCTGCCTGAAAAATCTTTATTACCAACAAATTGAATTTTTCTTACAATTACTTTTGAATTTTCTTTAATTTTGATGACGAGCAGAATTCTATCTTTAATTTTATCAATTAAATTAAGATAGGCTTGGTCGTTAAGATCATATTTTACCGTGCGCTCATCGGATAATTTTTTTTCATTTCGCCACACAACATTAATGGCTTCTTTTGTAGTATCGGCAGTATAATAAACAAAATGCTCAAGATTAACCTCAGCGTTTAGATACCCGTCTTTGTTATAAAGTGCCAAAATATTTTCTTTAATTCTTTGTTCTTCTTGTGGTTTTAAGATTTGCCCGCGAATTAAATCTATTTTAGCTTCTATATCGCTTGTACTTTCCTCATCATTTCCGACAAGAACAAGTTTTTCAAACCTAGGATATTCTTTTACCTTTATAACGAGAAAAACGCCATTTGAAATTTGTTTATCAATAAGAATTTCCACGTCGGAAAAAATATTAAGTGACCAAAGTTGTTTAATAGCATTCATTGTTTGGTCACCAGGTATTTGAATTTCGTCTCCAATCTTCAATCCGCTGTTTGCAATAATTGTCGATGCATCGGCAGATTTATTGCCCTGAACAGATATACCTAAAATCTTCAAGCTAGTACGTGTTGTTTGCGCATATAGATTTGCCTGTCCGGCAGCTATAAGTGTTGAAATAAGGAAAAAGAAAATCAGATAAAAATATTTAAGCGATTTCTTTTGGGAGGTTTGAAACATTCTTTAAGCCTTTTTCGTTCTTGATTAGTTGTTCACTTACTCTTCCGAATCTTCTTTCTCTGGTTTGAAAGCTTTTGATGGCTTCATATAAATGTTTACGCTTAAAATCAGGCCAATAAACATCTGAAATATAAAACTCGGTGTAGGCAATTTGCCACAATAAAAAATTACTAACTCTAAACTCACCACTTGTTCTAATCAGCAGATCAGGATCGGGAATGTTTTTAGTCGTCAATCGTTTAGAAAAATATTTTTCGTCAATATCATCTAATTTAATATCGCCGTTAGAGACTGACCGTGAAATGTTTTTTACCGCCTCAAGCAATTCCCATCTTCCGCTGTAGCTAAGTGCCAGGTTTAGAGTCATCCGTTTATTATTTTTAGTTTTTTCAATTGCTTCAATTAATTCTTTTTGAACTTCAACCGGCAAAGCGGTTAAAGCGCCGATAGTTGTAAGCTTAATATTGTTTTCATTTAACTCATTACACCGGTCTTTTATGCTCCGAAGAAGTAATCTCATCAATGTAGAAACTTCATCTTTTGGTCTATTCCAATTTTCAGTTGAAAAGGTAAAAAGAGTAAGATATTTTACCCCTAATTCAGCACAAGCTTCGGTAATATCTCTAACAGTGTCAACTCCTCTTTTATGACCTGCTACCCTTGGTAATCCTCTTCTCCGTGCCCACCTTCCATTGCCATCCATAATTATTGCTATGTGAGTAGGAATTTCACCAGAATTTTTAAGCGTATCTTGTTGTTTTGCATCAGATTCTGACTGAGTTTTACCCAAATTTATTCCTTAAAATTGAAAAAGCGTGTAAAATTAACCTTATGACAGTTTAATGTCAAGGTAAGTAAAATGATTAATTAGACTAATTTATTTTAAAAAAATTATATAGACTTTTAAAATTATTAAGATTGTTAGTTTTTTAAAAGGTAAAAATAAGTAGGAATTTTTAGAAGGAAAAATTCTAATATAAACTTCAATAAAAACAAATTGCTGAAAATTTTCTTAAGAAAAAAGGACTTTTTGATTTCTTCCGGGGACATTTGTGTTTGTTAAAGCTTTATCTTCAATCTGGAAGATTTTAATATTTCTTCTTGCTTCGGGGGACAATAATTTTACCATCGATTTAGCTTTTTCAAAAAATTCAGTAGGAACTCCAACAAATAATTGAACGCGTTTATTTGAATATCTTGTCTGCCTTGTTGATAAAAATGTAAGTTTTTCTATCAAGTCAGAATTTTTAAAATCCTCAGAAGTTAATGTTAACCCAATTGCATAATTTTTCCTTTGCTTGGCAATTATATCAACTTCAAAGCTGCCGATTTTATCAGGCTCAGGCAAATAAGTTCCAAACCGTCTTCTCACAGTTAAATATCCTTCTTTCCAGAATTGTTGAACCAGCAGATCAACTGTTCTTCTTTTTATTAAATTAAGCATATAGAGCCTCATCAATTTTAATTAGCAACTATTGGAATTATTGGTGAAAATTTTAGATGTCTTAATATTTTAATATTTGAAATTTTATCATACTCAAATTTTTTTATTTCACTTGAGTTAAAAGTTCTTCCATATATTACCTTTTTACCACTGCGTTCACGCGAAATAAAATAAGGATCAAGCATAATTTCTTTCAGGCCATAAAGAAATTTAATTTTATTCCGATTACTAATTGCTGTTGAAAATATTTCTGATTTCATTCTAATTTCCTTTCTATTTAAACCATCTAATTACGCCAGCAACTTTACCTATTATCGAAAATTCTTTGCTATCATTTACTTCTATAGGCTGGTATGAATTATTCTCCGGTAGTAGTCTAATTTTGTTATTTTTAAGTTCGTACCTTTTAACTGTAGCTTCGTCATCAATCATTGCAACAATAATTTCTCCATTATTGGCTTGTTTACTCTTCTGAACTATTAAAATATCTTCTTCAAAAATACCGGCATTAATCATGCTATCGCCCTTTACTTTAAGGGCAAAACAATCGTCTGATTTTTTTAAGAAGGAAGAGTCAATAACAATGTTTCCTTCAATATTTTCCGTTGCCAGCATTGGCACGCCGGCAGCTACACGTCCTATGATAGGAATTTCTATAGATACTCTTTCGCTGCGGAATGAAAATTCCTTTCCAGTCTCTTGATTTCCATTTTGATGAAGAAGCGTTATTCCCCGGCTTGCGAATCCTTCAATTTTCAGGTATCCCTTTTTCACAAGTGCATCTAAATGTCTTTTTACTCCAAAAGTCGATGCAATTTCAAACTTTTTGCCGATTTCTCTCAAAGTCGGAGGATAACCATTAGATTCGAGAAACTGTTCTATAAAACTTAATATTTCTTCTTGACGATCTGTTAGCTGTTTTTTCATTATAGTACTCTTTTGTTCACTACAAACATAGTAAACTTATGGACACTAGTCAATATCTATTTAATGTTATTGTTATAAGGAGTCAGTGTAATTGAGAAATTAATAAATCGCAAGAAATTGCTGTAACTGATTGATATAAAAAGGAATGCAGAAAAGAGGCAAAAAAAAGAGGTTTGAGAAATTTTACATTAATTACCACTAAATTGCCCATTTTTTCCAAGTAGTTTGAGAAATGCATATCGCACGTTTAATAATCGTTTAATAGCGTTTAATAGCCCCTTAATAGCGTTAAAACGCAGTTTAGAACGTTTAATAATCTTCCATAAAACACGGTTAAAGCAGCATTCCGGGTGTCAAAAATATGTGATAATACTCAAGAAAATCGTAAATCTGTGACAATTTATTGATCATTTTTGTGTGACAAAATGTCCGATTCGGTTAATTTGTCACGTGAATATTTTGTTGAATCTTAGTGTGAAATTTTATGTCTAGAGGGTTGGGAAAATGCGGGAATATTATCTATAAAATTAGATAAGAAATAACTTCAATATTATAAATAAGGAGTCATTAGAAGATGTCTCCACCCAGACTTCGTATCATAATAAAAAGCAACGAGAAAATACCCATCAAACCCGCGAATACCATTCCGGTCATACTATTCATAAAAAAACTAACCAACATTGCCATTATGCTAAGAATTAGAAAAAGGAATTCTAAAACATCTAGGATAGTATAAGGAGATTCATTTTTTTCTTTCATAAAGCACCATTTAATTTTAGTTATTAAAATTTACGGAATTTTTCCGATTGCTTCCAGGGGTATCCATGCCCCACCTTTCAAGGGAATGAGTTCTTCGGGAAGATTGGTGTAGATTCTTTTGTACTTCCCTAAGTTGTAATATTTCTGGTAATGTTCCCCTGAGCAAAATGACTCTTTCTGTGAGGATTCTGGAGCGAATTTCTCACCGCAGAATTTGCATATATATTCTTTCGTCGGTCTAAGGGAATGATGTTGGTTCTTATTTTCGTGCATATATGCGAAAGCGAGGAGAAACGGTGTCAGAGACGATTTTTTAGGCATGTATTTATCCAGCATAATCTTTCAAATAAGGCATTGCATCATCAATCGTTAGAAATATATTTTTGGGTATTTCACTTTTCTCCCGGTCTAAATACCTAAGTGCATCTTCCATCGCGCGCATTGTAAAATAAGATGTCATTATATAAATACGGGATGGATGTTCCCGAGCATCATCAATAAAATGCTCGCAAAAATGGTCGAGAAGGGAATTGCCTATGCTCATGCCACCCCAATCAAAAAATAGAACATCAAAATTAATTTGGGAAGGAGGTAACGTGGTAATTTCTATTTCAGGAATTTTAAACTTAGGGCATGATGATTCTCTCTGTAAATCAGATAATTCTCTTTTTATATCCTCTAACTCTACGTCGGCATCTCCCATCAGATCACAAAAATAAAGCCATTTTTTCATTTTCTTTTTGCCTTCGATAACTTTTGTTTGAAGTATTTTTCTATTTTCTCTGCGGCTTGGTCGATGTTGGTTATAACGATGTCGCCATGATATGCTGTTTTGTCCCAGTCGAGGGTTGAGGAGAGTATCTCCTCAACCCTCTTCCGGATTGATAACTTTTTCTTTTGCGCAGGAACGGGCATTATAAGAATCTCACATGTTCGACTGCGTTACTATTATATATCTCTTCGAGAACGCGGATATAGGCGTCTGCTTCGTGGCATTTTACCAGAAGTTTCCTATTTGCCTGGATTTTCTGTCCCATCCGCATTTTGTTATAGCCTTTCACTTTGATTACATGTCTTAAGGCTCTAAGGAATGGACGGGAGTTCCAGAAGTGAAATGCAAACTCAATTCCGATTGCCCGGGCGTGCGATAGAAGTTCATTCATTTCAGCGTAATCAGAGAAAATAAAATTGCCGGTTTTTATATCACTTGTGACATTCCTTTTATCTGAGAGATTCGATATTCCGGTTACCCCAATATCGTATTTCTTGGCTAACTTTTGGAGTGTGATGTAATCTGGTTTATTCTCTTTTACGTAATAATTAACGTAATCAGATAACTGCCAATGACTTTGAAAATTATTGCTATCAGCGACATGCTCGATGTCGTATTCCTGGTCGCTAACTACAAAGGATATTGTTACCTTCGCTCTCTTGGCGGCTTCGAACCGGTGTTGACCGTCGAGTATTTCCATCTTTGAATTAACGACAATCGGGAATAAAGGCAGGAGATTCTTTTTCTTCATTGCTTCCGCTAGCTTCTCTATCTTATTGTAGTTTAACCGGCGATTCTTTTCGTGCAAAGAAAATTTTCCGTGATCAGTTGTTTTTTGAATGTTCATACTATTTGTCCTCATTAAATAAGTTATAATTTGTGACGCCACTTTCGTGGCGCCAGTTGTAGATTGTTTTCGTGCTTACTTCCAGGATACGTGCAGCTTCGTTATAGTCGATGTGTCTATTCTTAATAGCCCATGCTCTTTTAAGCGCGGTAATTGAGGATGAACTGAAATAAACCCCTGTCTTCCCGAAACTCTCAAATAATTTGAGGTAATTATCCATTCCGATCAGCTCGATTATAAGCTGGTTATCTTCACTGAAGCAGTCAATATAATTGGGTATCGTTTTAATCCAATCATACTTCATTTTTCGCTCCGGGTTTAAGAGATGTGATAGCCCTAATTATTTTGGATACGTCTTTCTTAAGTAGAAAAGATATATGGTCTATGCCGGCGATGCGCTTAATGAAGTGATTCATTGCTTCGTCGGTCTTTCCTTTTACGTTAGGATTGCTATACCATTTATAATCGATTAATTCCATCTGAGCGACGGATGCGAACTTAGAATCACGCCCGGCGTACTGCGCATATTTTGAATCTTTGTACTTGCGTTTTTCTTTAAAGCCAAACTTATTTTTGAAAATATCGAGTAACGCATCTGCTTGTTTGGAAGTAAACTCAGAGCAGGAAGAGCAAGGTACTCCATCTTTATTATTAAATCCGGAGAGGATTGCCCGGTAGTCTCCATCGCTTAAGCCTGCTGCGCTTTTTGCAATGTGGATTTTTGCTTTCTGATCATTCGATATATTAAAGTTTGGTCTCATATCCTATTCTTTTCTACTCAGAGCTTTTTTATGCTTTTCGATCTCCTCTCTTAACCTCTCTGTTTCATCCAAATTGGCCTTTATTGATACGTTAATTGCTGCAAGGAAAAGTGTCCCTATTACAAGGAAAATGCCCGCTCCAAGAGTGATCCATATTGGCGAAAATACCCACCACCAGCTCCAGTCAATTTTACCCAATAATTTTAAGGTGATAAAAGCTATTATAAGTAACCCGCTAAACCCTATCCCATTATTCTGCGTTGAACTTGTCTTTGACATTTTTATTACCCTACTTTTGTTTCGTTAAGTTTTTCCCATTTAACATCTATAGAGAAGGACTCGTCCTGATCTATCTTTAGACCGACTCCGGCAAGCTGTCCATCGGTTATTTTTTTTTGGGAATAATCGGCGAGTATGGTCTCTTTGTCTATCTCTTCTTTGACCCTTAAATATGACTTGGGGAAAATTCTTTTTACTAATTCAAGAGCGGTTTTAAGATTGTACTTCCGGTTTAGCAAAGCCACTTTCGGCGGGTTAGTCCTAAAGCCAACGGATCCGATTGTAAAATCGATAGTACGCTGCTTTTCAAACTCATATTTATTTTTGATGCAATAAGCTTCGATGTCGCTTCGGAGCAAGTCCGCCTCGGCTCTAAGGGTGTGGGTTTGTTCGTCAAAGTTTTCTTTGATGCCCTGAATTTTAAGATTCATGATGGCTTCTTTCTTGGCTATCTCTGCTTCACGTTTAGCGACTTCATATAAGCCGTTTTCGATGTCTGAGATTGATGAGAATTTCATTTTAGTTCCTTTCTTATATTTTAGGTTTTAATCAGTTAAACTTTTCTTAGCTGCAATACGCGAGTACATCTCATTATTCATTACGCGGATTACATCACCCGAGCCTGGCGTGTATTCTACGTTCCTTTTCGTTTGCCTGCTTATTTCTTTGCTGCCGTCGCCGAAATTCATTCGGGCACAAAAATTAAAAGCATATTCTGTACTCACGTGTTTGTCTATAAGCTTATCTTTCCTGTCTTCCGGTTTTTGAGAATAATAATATTCCCCTGCTTCAGATTGGTATATATTGGGAAGCCGGTCTTTTGTTTTCATGAATTATCTCCCTGGTTAAACAGCGGAAACATTCCATCCGGGAAGGAACCGGTTGCTTGCTCGAAGAAAGATTTTTTAATCTCAAACGTTCTTAGTTTTAGGTGACGGAGTTTCTTGAGATCCTTCTCGATGTGTTTAAGCTCGTTATATCTTATAACGGTATCCTTCAGCTCTTCGGTTGATGATTTGACGGATTTAATGCGGGCGTCAAGCTCATCCAGCTCTTCTTTCTCTTTTAAAAGTAATGTCTCAAATTTTTGTGAGTCCATTGTATCTCCTTAACTAAATAATGATAATTGTTTTCCGTCCGGATTTATCTTCCAGAGTGAAATCTTTCTATTGCTAATGCTTGATACGGAATCACCGGCAAATTCGACTAATCCCAATTCACGAAGTTCTAAGGTACGCGGTGTTACCTGGTGAGGATATACTCCCAAATGTTCTGCAATGCGTTCGTTCGAAATGGGCTGCCATTTCGCGATTATATCGTAAACAGCTTTTTGTCTTTCTCCAAGTGTGTCAAGAATGCTTTGCAGAGCCTCGTCTCTTATCTGCTCACTATAATATCCTTCTCGCACTTCCATATTCTACTCCCTAAAATATTTTATTGCCGGACTCGACGTCCATTTTAATAAAATTGCTGTCTGCTGTCATCTTATAATATTCATGATTGTAAGCCGCACGGACACGGAAATATTTTTCGCGAAGAACCGAATATTGTTTGCTTCTTAGGTCCTGGCAAGAAGTAAGTTCTTCAAAAATTACAATCGATAATTTGCCAAGCGCTGAGGTGATGTTATCAGCATCTGGAAATTTTTGCTTTGCTTCGACAATCAATTCTTCATGCTTGCTCATTGCTTCCTCCTTGGTTTAAGCTGCTATAAATTTCCTCCTTCATTTCCGGCCAGTTCCACCAGTAGTTATTACTTATGATTTTTGCAAGAAGAAGGAGCACTAATTCTTTGCCGAATTGTTCCTGCATCTCTTTAAGATCGTTGGTTATTGATTCCTCAGACACGTAGATGATCTTATTCATTCCCATGCATCCTTCCGCGCCTTTTTGCTTTTTCATCGCGCGGGTAAAGCGTAATAAGTCTTTTCTTCTTTATTATTAGATAGCAATTGTGGACTTCGGAAAACATCAGTATGCCTTTATCGTCGTCAGACAGGTAACGAGCCTCGCTTAATATGGACTTAACAGCCATTTTAGCGCGATTCATACGCTCGTTATAATCCTCTATAGTGTTTAACTGAGGGTTAAAACGCTCGATAAATCTTAGGCAAATATGTTCTGTTATCTCAATCATGTTAGTAATGATCCCGCTGCTTCATCGATCAAATCGTCTGATAGCGCTTCGCCGGTATCAATGACGGTTCTTTTCGTCAAAGTGATTAGGTGCTGAAGCAACCTGCCGTTATGTTTTGAGAGCTGAAGGAATGTGTTTGCAAATTTCATAGCATCCGGGAAATTAACTTGCAAGATTGCTTTAACGTCACCGATCTGGAGAAGATTTATTTCTTTCCAAATTCCTACCCGGCTGAATAATTGTTGAAGTTCTTTGCGTGGTCCTCTGAGTCTATCTAATAGTTTCGGAGTACCTGATAAGAGCAATCCGATGCCTGTGAAGTCCTGAATTCTTCTTACTACTTCTATACATTGTACCGTGAGATTTTCGCCTTCGTCAAGGATTAAAATCCTTTTTGTTCCGGAGAGTTGCTTTACTATCTCTTTAAAGAGGACGTAATTTGAAATCGGTCTTGGCGTGTCTGAATGTTTAGAATACGCGAAGACCGGGATCTTCAGCTCTAAGCAAATGTCTTGTATTAAACTTCGCTGGCTGACAAGCGGAGTTACCTGTATTAATATTGTAGTGCGATTCCTCTGTTTGTATTCCTGCACCGCAATTGTTTTACCGCATCCCGGAACGCCGGCTACTACTCCGATTGTGTTTTCTGTAAGCGCGTAATTCGTAACTTTGAATATATCCTGCGCTGCAGTGGTAAGCGCAAACTTCAAGACTCCCTTGCTTACCGATTCGTTAAGTGAAGACTGCTCGTTGTTAAGGTAGCCTTCTATTCTTTCGGCAAGCTCTGCATTATTGCCGTTGTATTTGTTATTCCGGAACAGACTTATTGTCCCGGCGGACAGACCGATATTATTTGCAATCGATCTGTTGGATACTGCCGGATTCTCTAAGCAAAATTGATTTAATCTTTTGCGAATTTCGAGAACCCTTTCATCACTGAGTGTGTCTTGCATACTGTGCTCCTTTATAAGGTTTTGTAATTTTGTTCAATTGTGAAAACTCTTTGATATGCCGCGAACTTGCGGAAGTCCTTCATTGCGGTTTCATTATTCATAATAATTAAAAGCGGAATTTTGTATTTGTATGATTCGTCAAGAATCCGGTTGTAACTATTCTTGATCATATCCGCCCCGGTTATCATTATTATTTTGTCATCAATTAAGGCGGGAATCATACTGAACTGTATATGCTTAATTTTAAGCTTGCTTGAAAGCCTGTGTAAAAGCATCGAATGCGTATATGCATCGCGTCCCTTTATAGGCAATACTTTGTGCTCGTCTAAGAGCCGGTTCTGCAATAGCGCTTCGTCAATCTTTGGTACATTGTAAATGATGCCAACTGCTTTTCTCTTTATCACTCTATCAACTATCCCAAAAATTTTCTTTGTCATTTTAGAATCCCTCAGCTTTTGGTGTTGTGTCAATGTTTTTTGCTTTTACTTCGCCGGGCATAGACCAGCGGTCCGTAATGCTCCGTTTTTTCTTCCTGGTAACTTTTGTCTCTGATTCTTCAATCTCCGGTTTAGCCTCTTCATTAAGCCCTAGTATGTTGGCCTCTTTAAGTGTGCGCTGAATTTCCGGATAGATTTCGTCTTGTAGGAATTGCCTTGCTTCCCCGACTATGGTTGACTTCAATCTTTCTTTGAGGGCTAATTGTTCGTGCAAAGCTTTAACGTCAGCTTCAGTTCCAAGTATGCCGGCTGCCGGGTGTATCTTCGCGACGTCCATAGCTTCGCAGATAAATGATCCGTCTTTATCGTAAATGAAAATGGAGTCATGGTCAAGTATATCGTAGCGGATAAGCACTTCGTCACCTGGCCCCAGCTTTTTACCAAAGATCGCTTCATTCCAGAACCAGGTTCCGAACATATGTATGCCTTTACGATAGATCGTGTTGATGCTCATTTGCATCATAAGGAAGATCAATTCTCTTTTATCTATACCGGGACCTTTGCCGGCATTGAACAACTCAGCAGGAGTTGTACCTTTCAGATGTCCGTCCATCTTTTCACGATGGTGATATTGATCTAACCACCAAGCCATTGCTTTGTGAGCTGTCCAAATATCTATAGTGGTATTAAGCATTGCTTTTTCGTACAGCTTCATATGGAGCTTCTCACCCCGGTTCATGCGCGGCGGTTTGGTTGCTATTGAGGTCCCCACATAAGTAGGCAGCGCACGTTCCATCTCTGCCATCCAGCCCCAGAAACTTTCAATCGGTTTACTTTGAGCGTGATATGCTTTAGCGAAAATTGTCCTGATTCCAAGACGTGAAAACAAAGGCTCAAGGTTCTCTATTTCACTTTTATGAAAATATTTTGAGCCGAAAGCTTTTCCGTTATCTATATATACTATCTTCGGAAGTTTGCCGAGCGTAAGTATCGCTCTCCGGAGAGCTGAAGCAATTGAGAGAGTATTCTCAGTCAGTGCGATTTCGTAACCTGCCAGATATTGGCTCTTAAATTCAAGCGCCCCGACTGTGATCATTCTTTTTGGCTGACCGGTTAGCGGATTGATGATCTCATAATTATTTACGTGACCGTCCATAACGATAATATCTCCCACCTCTATCTTATCATAATCACGTTCGAGATATGGAAGGACTTTGTCGTCAAGTCCTTTTTCTCCTTCTCGGTAGAAAACATAATCGGCATAGTTTTCTTTTGTCCAGTCATCTAAGAATCTTTTGTAGGTTGAATAACTGCGGATGTTCGGAAATCTTTTAGCTTCGAAAATATTTGTTGCTTCGCGGATTACTTCTGCGGTCAAGGGTTGCTTTGGATTGAGGTATAGTCTGATTAATATCTTTGATTCTTCGGGAGTTATGCAGCTTGGCTTTTTACTTTTGTATTGCGGTGCAAGAGCACGGTAGTCATTGTTTGCCTCTGCATATTTTGTCTGCCATGCTCTTAGCGTTTTGACTGATCGCTCTCCGATAATCTCAAAGATCTCCGGGAAGGATCCGTTGATATATGCGCTAACAAATTTATTTTGCGCTTCGTCTTTTCTGCCTTTGAATTCAATACGGTTTGCGAAGTCTGTAAACTTCTCAACAAGCCTGCTAGCGGCAAGTGCGAATTCTAATTGCTTGGGACTCAGTTCGTTCTCAGATGTATTATCCGGAGAGTTCACTTGAATATCTGTTAAATTTTTTGTTTCCATATTATTTCCTTCCCGGGTTAGATGAATTAAAATATCTCTCTAACCAAAGGTCAATTTCTTTTAGAGGGCGTTCGATCTGTTCTCTCTCTGCGCCCTGGATATAAGCGTCCGAAATTTCTTTGTGTATCATTTTCATAAGTTTCATAGCCGTCTGTCTGATCTTGTATCGTCTCTCGATCCATGGCTTTGGCATATTTAATTTTATTGCTTTTTTCTCGGAGCTGATTATCTCAGCAAGATCGGTGCGGCTCATTTCCTTGATCTTGTCGTAAGTGATAATCTTACCGTTTACCTTGATAAACGAATCACTGACTAAATTCTCAATTTGTTTTTCTGGCAGGCGGGATAACTGGTAAAGTTTGTGGAATGGCAGAGCCGAAACTTCCCGTGGGAAGTTTTGTAAGTTATTATTATCTAAAGGGTTGGAATTTTGCGTTTCTGACTTTTCGGGGAGTAAAAACTTGCCAAACTTATCTACAATCTGCATGTATCTGAGCATCGAATCAGCTGTAAAATTTAGCCTTTGACTGCAATAAGCTTGCATTGAAGAGAAGCCAAGTTCAACATATAATTCGTTTTCGCTTATCTCTTTTAGTGCATAGATCAATTGATAGATACCCCCGGTAGCTTTTCTGTCAAGCTCCTTTGCTTTCTCAATTCTTTCCTCGGCAGTCGAGGATAAACTATCCGCTGGGATTATCAATTCGTTAGTTTTCATTTGTTGGTCCTTCCACAAGCGACTTCGCATATTCTTCGGCTTCTTCTTTTGAAGTGAATACTTTGCCCCGGTAATGGAAACCCTCTTCGTCTTCATATCCCAGTGCTGTCTTTTCAAGATAATAACCGAGAGCGGATGATATTATAGCGGCTATTATATAGATGATTAAAAGGTTCATAATTGCTCCTCCCGCAAACGGGATAAATTTAATTTCTTCGGGAATAAAATATTTCAAAAAGCTCTGCGGCTTTTACTGATTTTTCTGCGGCGTCGATTCTACGCTGCCTGTCCGTTGCGTAACGCGAAACAGCATAGAGGTGATTATGATAAAAATGCAATGCTTGAAAATCGCTTGAGCCGGGACTGAGTTTCTTTGCTTCTTCTATTATATAAGAGAAAGAAATTTCTTTGCTTTTAGTTTTCGAATCCATTTCACATCTCCATTTCGAGCTGACCAAGCAAACGCTTTTCGCAATATTTCTGAGCGGATGAAGATTTTTCCATTACGTCTAATAGCGCCTGGTCAACCAAATTATAGTTGATGCTTGTTGGCTCGTTAAAGAATGTTTTAAGAGCCTTTAATACCTTGACGGTCGCGTCCTGATATTCGTCAACAATCTCTAACTCATCTTTTTTGTTTGCCGTCATTAACGGCATCTTAACGGTTAGAAATCCGGAAACCTTTGCAATGTGCCTGAGCAAAGAGTAATTGTTTGTGGACTTCATGAGCGGAATTAAAAATTGGATTGGGAATTTCACTCCGGATTCATCGTCCGGGAGTGCAGCGCGGTAAAGGTAATTTGATGAGATGCCGATTTCGTCGGCAATAACCTTTACGGGTTTTACGTTCTCGTGGACTGTGGAATGAAGAACGTCTTTAATATCCTGCGTTTGATTCATTAAAAAGTCTCCTTAAAATTTTAATAGTTTATTAGTTATTGAATTATTATTTTTATATAGAATATCTGGTAACATTTTAATCGCTTATCTTATAATGAATGAAGAATTGCAAAACCTTATCAAGCAAAAAGAAACTCTTGAAGCGGAGCTTAAGAAAGAATATGAAGACCGGGATATAAGGCTTGATAATCTACGCATGACGGTAGGCCCCGCAATTAACTATGATGTTATTACCCGGATAGGGCTCTTCATTCAGTTTAGAAAAGGCATAAGGAACAGCTTTACTGAAAAAGCTAACAAGATAGAAGAGCTCTCTTATCAAATTGATCTCCTTACAAATAACGTTGAAAGCAGGCAAGCGTTAGTTAATGCCATCATTTTCCTCTTTCCTAACGTAAGTATCAAATAGAGTCTGAAGGGTGAGCATGCCTCTTCCTTCATTTTCGCGCTTTCGCTGTATATCGCCGATGGCGCAAGAGACTTTGTAAATTTTGTATTTAGTGATTTCTTGGAGAAAAATTTTGCCGAACCAATTAAGTTCAGATAGTTTTGTTTCCAGCTTGAACAGCTTTTGCAAAAGTTTGATCTGCTGCTTTACGTCCGGTAAAAGTTCGCTGTTAAAATTGAAATGATTTTCCATTATGCAGCCTTTAGCTCTCTTATTATTTTGTAAATTTTATCAAGTGCCTTTTGGTTTTTGCGCTTGCCGTTTAACAACATATTAACATAAGATTGGGAAAGCCCTATGCGCCTTGAAATTTCTGTTTGGTTGACTAAACGTTTGTCTAATTTTAATGGTTTGTTCATCTGATTATTTTTTCATTAAAAAAGTGATTGAATAATTACAGTCAAACATAATATTTTATGTATTCATTGTCAAGCATCTCATAATATTTTATGGAATTAAAAGAAAAATTAGGAATTTGGTTAGTAAAAAGATTTGGTAATATTAACAAAGCTTCTGTCGAGCTTGATATACAATCAATACGTCTCTATCAATATATCAAAGGCGAGAATGCACCAGGAGCCCCACTTTTGATAAAGCTATGTGAATTTGGTTGCGACATGAATTGGCTGCTGAGTGATAAAGATGAGCTACCGAATGAAAAACTTCTTGCTGAAATCGAGGCTTTGAGAAAAGAGAATGGTGAATTGAAGAAAGAGCTAAAAAATAGAGAAAAGAAAATAGTTGATGCAGTACGAGAAGTAATGAAAAAAAGGTAAGGACAAATCCGCTTTGTCCCCTATAGAAAGGATGTTAGGACAAAATATTCAAAATATTATGGAGCATATTCTCCAGGTCTTCAATGCTCATGGAAAGAAGATGGCCTGATTGCCCATATTCTTTTTCTGAGTCTATAACGGCGGCTTGGATAAGTTTGGTGAGCCTTATTACCCGCTCTAACTGATCGACAATTGCATTAATATGCGCCGGAAGAATAGACATTAGTACCTCCTAACTATTTTTGTGAATAATAAAATTGTTTATTGAAATGCTGGCCCTTGATTTCCCTAAAATTGACCCCGAAAAAAAAGAACGAGGAGTGTAAAAAGAAAAACGGAACCGACTTTGCCATGCCTCCAACAGAAAGCACCCGGGTCCTCACGGAATCCCGGAAGTCGGTTCCGCAATAAAAATTATGGAACCGAATATCTGTTGGAAGTTTTGGCAATTGAAAATTAATCAATTAATTTTAAATGAACAAAAACAAAAAATAATTTAAAAGGAGATAAGGAAATGGGAAAATTACTTGCAGCTTTGTCCTTGGCCATATTTTTAGCACCTAATATATTCTCGGACAACGTTCACCTTAAAAATGGGAACACATACCTGAACGTAAAAATAATTGAAGAAAAAGAAGACTATATCGTTATCCAGTTCAACAAAGAACAAGGCACTATCCAGCGCGTAAGTATATTAAAAATTGAAAAGGCAGACTACAACCCGGATATGCCTTCAAGGCTTACGGGGCCTGGTATAATAGAGCCTGCGCCAGATCAACCAGAGATTAAACAGCCCGAAATAAAACAATCACTAATACCGGAGCGACAAATCCAAACAGTAAGACCATATAAAAATCTTTTGTTTGTAGGCATCTTAGGCGTGGTTTTAGCCTGGGACAATTTCAGCGATGCGTCTGATATTGGAAGCATGATCAACTCTTATAAGAACTTGGGGCTAGACGCGAATACATTAGAATCTCAGCAAACAAGAAAATCTATTGTCGGTGCGGTTGCGGCAATCATTGGCTTAGCAGCAATAGCAATAAGCATGAAAGAAGTAGAAGTAAAAGCAAATGGTAACACTTTGACGGTGAGTTATGGATTCTAAAAATGAATATCCCTGCCAAATTTGCGGAGAGCCTACTGAATATAATTACGGTACCAAATACGAAATAGTCTGCCGCGAATGTGCAAAGAAGGAGCCAACCGGTCAAGCATCAGCAAAACAAAAAACAAATAAAAATGGAGTTCTTATGAAATGGAGCTTTACGAAAATAATTATAATATTAACAGGTCTTTTCCTATTTTACCTAATATTTATTGTCGCGCCAAAGAGCAAACAGGAAGATAGGGATGCCTATGAGCCAAGGGTTGAAAACGCAATCCCCGGCTATGAGAGAATCGGTTTGATAAAAGAACTTAGTCCCAAATTGCATGAAGCATATCTTGATAAAGATTCATGGGAGTTATTGAACCATGATCTAAAAGAACTAGTCGCTCATGATATTGCAATGTACGTAGGCCATGGTAATGGTGACTATTTTTACTGGGTGAAAATTTACGATTATCAATCGGGTAAAAAATTGGGAGAATACCATCCATCATCCGGACTTGAATTTGAATAATGAAAAATTATTTTATAATATGATTTGTGATCTCTTCAACAATATAGAAGTGCTTGCTATTTATGTAAAATATATAAAACTATGACAAGTAAGAAACACCAAATACCAAAGTGAAGAGCCAATATTGCCTGAAGCAATCCGTTTCCCTTGGATTTAATAATCCATTTATTGAAATCGGTAATGAAAAAATAATCGCAGCGAATATACAAAAGAAAGACGCGTACGGAGGGCATTTAAGCGGTTATATTTTAGATAGAGCAAACCATCTAAGATTATCAGAGACAATAAGTACGGAAGCGGATTACGGCGTGATAACCCTTAGCGCTGTTAATGGCTTGTATGATGAATAAAGTTTGATTAGGATGATGAGTCGGAGTTATTAATTTCGCGGACAATAGTATATTTTTTCAATTTGCCTTTTTCAAGTAAACCGGTCTTGAATTTATCATAGACAGTCTGACGCGAATATCCAGTCCGCTCCATATATTCGTCTATGAATTCCCATTCCGCATCGATTGGGGCATTGAGCATCAGGCACTCTTTTTCCAACTGTTCAAAATTAAAATCTTGTGGGTTGATCAAAAGAGCTAGGGCTTCGTAGTAGCTGTCAGCGCTGGTTTCCCAAGCTGAGATCACTTCACCCTCGTCATCTTTGACGGGTCTTATGTAATCAGAAGAGACGAGAAATTTTTTCCCGTCTCTTCTTATAGAAACTGATTTGATATTCTTTTCCATTTACCCTATAAGCTTTGAAAATGTTTCCGAAGTGCCGTCGATACTCCTGAGAGTAAGATCAATAAAATAATCACGTATCTTATCGCTCTCCTCTTCCTCTTCGCCTTCCTCGTCGCTTCGTTTTCCCTGCCTGATAACCAGTTCTGCAGAGACGAATGCCGGATTGTCTTTGTAATGTGCCCGCACTTTTCTTACTTCCTCTATTGCCTCAAGCGAAGCATTATCCCAATCACGGTAGTAATCTAATTCGATTTCTCTGTCAAAATCAGGAAGCAAAATCGAATCAAAATATTCTTCACTTGCAAGTGAGATCCAGTTCAAATTCTCTTCAATTCGCGCTTTCAATAAATCGCTGCCGTTATCTTTTGCCCAATTAAGTAGTTTCTTGCGATCTTCTATCGCTTTCTGTTCCGCTGCTTTGTGCACTTTCTCTATTCGCTCTCGTTCTTCTTTTCCTCTCTGCAGTTCACGCGCGTTATACTCTTTTATTTCGTCGTAATCCTCAACACGCAGACTTACCCAGCCCAATTTTTCATGGTAAAAGTCAATTTTATTATTTGCATGCCATTCGATATTCTTTGCTTCGCCTGCTTTGAAATATCTTAGCGCTTCAGCTTGCCTCTCTTCGAAGAGGGCGCGATCTTTTTTCTTTTTTTCTTCAGCTAACTCGTTAGCTTTCTTAATTCTTTCTCTTTCTTTTCTCAAATATTCGAATAAAGATTCTTTCGTCTGAATATCGTCGAACTTTAGCGTGGCATGGATATAATTGTTATTTCCGGGTTGGCATTCGACAAAGATTGTTGCATTCCCGTTGTAGTCAATATCGGCAAAATCAATCTCATCCCCGGTTATTTCGGTGGTTATTTTTTGCCATTCGGTTGCAGGCAAATTGTTCTTTGCTGCTGCTTTTCTTCCCTGAGCTGAGAGTGCGTAGTTTAAAATAGCTTTCATGATAGATCCTTTCGTTTTTCTGGCGCCCGCGCCAGAGCAGGCCTATAAAACTTTCACACACGTGAAATTAAATTTGGCCTTGTTGTTTCATCAGCCTTTTTTGCGGAATGGCTTACCAAACCGATAGAACCGTTAGAATCACCCACGATTCGTATTCTATGATAGTTCGATTAAATAATAGTAAAAAGAATTGCTATAAATATAATTACTTTACAGATGTTTGTCAAGTAAAAAAAATAAAAATAAATAAAATATTTTTTTAAGGCATTTTACATGGAAATTGATGCTTCGGGTTCCAATAACTTGGGCGCACTCCATATAGGAACCCATCCCCTTTAACCGGCACTGCGCGCAGTAATCTTCTCTCTTCAAACCCTCTTACGCTCCAATCTGCCTCCCAGTTTTTAATTTCCCATCGTAAAACTGCTCCCCATCCTTGAGAGGTTTTCTTGCCTAGATGTGTCGCGAATTTTAGCAGATGTTCTATCTGATCTCTCCAGCCATGGGCGTACCATTCAACGTATGTCGCGGTGCGGTAGTATACTTTTATATGGTAATTCTTAAACCTACCTCGCGCAGTTTCTACCTTGCCCAGCTTCTTCCCGAAGTCTATCATGTCGGAATATTTTAAGTCAAATCTCTTAGAATATGTCTGCTGATCCTCAACCATATCAGGAGACCAAACTGCAAACGAGCAACTATAAAAATGAGCTTCGGTATCCGCAAGCTTGCGAGTGAAGGGAAGGTTTATATGCCCGAATTCCCTGGTAGAGCTTTCGAGTGGCTTGGCAAAAATTTGCTCTCCGAATTTTTCTCTGACAGCATGATAGTATAATATCCCATCAAGCGGGAGAAACTGATCTGAGATTATCCCGGTTTGCAGGTAGGCTCTTATTCTTAATGATTCATACATATTAAAAATCCTATGTAAAATATTTAGCGTCTGGAAACGTACTAACCAGTTTATTATATGCAGAAACATCGGCGTCTTTTAGCCTTGAGATAGCTTCGTGAGGAAACTTGCTCGGGATGCTCGTCGTTGTCCGGGCTTCAAATCCTTCACGCTGATATGCGCGTAAAATAGGAAGCTCCCTCGAAACCAAATAAGCGGCAATATCATCGACCGACCATATTGACAGTGGGGCTATTCTTACCTTCCCGTCTTTCATCCTATAAAATTTCCCAAATTTACTTAGAGTAATTCTGCGCGCAACACTTTCTTCTCGTCTTATCCCGACGAAGAAAGCATCGTTATCGTCTGCTTTCATATTATTTGCAATGCCTTTCTTCGTTCCGCCTTCCATCCAACCTTTGTAGGTTATCCTTTCAACTTCGCAGCTAAATTTTGTCTCCCACCATTTAATCACATCGTCGTAATCGTCGATTAAATGAGTCTCCGCTTTCGCCAGCATTTTTATTTGTATATTCGGTTTTGCTTCTAATACTAAATGGAGCATCACCGAGCTATCTTTCCCAAAGCTGCAGGCAACGTAAGGTCTATCCACTTGCTGAAGACTCCATCTAATAAAACTCTTAGTCTTAGAGACAAGTGAATTGAACGAATTTAACTTTGCATAAAGCAAAGCAGATCTTTCATCCATCATTTTATTTCAGCTAAAAAGTTCTTAATCTCATTGGCTTTTTCTTTCAGATGATTCTCATATTTTTGCCCGATTACAAAATCGACTTCCTTGCCTTCTAGATGTGCGCGGCTATCTATCTCAATCCATTTATCCATCTTGATAGCGATCTCGCCAAAGCCAACTCCGGACTTTCCACCTACGCGCGGGAATTTACTGAACTGAATTATGGTTGTCAGGAATGCCTCAAACTCAACATCTGTTACGTCTTCCAAAACTATCTTCCAATAAAATTTAGTTCCGGCGGAAAGGGTTTCGAGATAGTACATCATCTGTTGTGGCCCGGCTTTAGTAATACTAGCCTTCGCGCCAGGCTGCTCTAAAAGTTTTCTAGTCTCCCCGTCGATCATCTTGCGTAGATTCTCATTCTTCTCGTCGTCTTTGCGTGTGTACATCTCTAGTTGGCAATAATCCCAAATGCTTTTAACAAACTCAGGTTTTAGTTTCTCCGGCATCAGATGTAAAGTCTCCTCGCAGATTGGTATCATCTTCCCAATTTTTATTTTGCCAGGCATTATAGAGTTGCCGATAGCCCCGCCAAACAGCCCGATAAGCGGGATCGTCTCTTTCATTCTCCGGAAATAATCAACGTTCAGAGCGGACTCCCCATTGCTAGTTAACGCTCCACCGCTAAACAAAAAATAAAATGCCGGGAGGGTCAACCCGCCGACTGATCCGCTCTCCATATCCACACCATAACCAAGCCTCTGGAGCATATGATACATTCCAATGTCTCGTAGCGCCCCGCGTATGCTGTTCCCGCTGATAACAGGGACATCCTCAACATCGCCATCCGGCTGTACAAATTTCTCTCTTCGCAATTGAGTCGTAATTCCATTTTGCTCTCCGCCATTATGAGAAATGCTGCTCAATGCTGTTACGATACCTTCCATTATATAAGTTTTCATTTTTCTTCCTCGAACATTTTATATGAATCGTTAATTTCTTGTCTTAGAACTCTTACCTGCAATACTAAGTAAGTGGTCTCCGAGCGCAGCCATTTCAATATTCTTTTATCTTCGCCGCTATTCATTACCTCGTTAACGTTTGCCAAGAACTTTGCCATTAAGTCTATCGGCATAAGCTTCAATATCTTAGACAAGAAGTGGTTAAGCTTAGAGGTATAGGCAGCAACACGAATATTATTTTCAAAATGCCGCCATACATCCGTTTTGTACTTTTGCTTATAATCCGGATCAATGCATTCCCAAAGAGGGAAAAGCAATTTCATTGCGACATCCTCTTGTGTGACTTCTTTTTTCTTATTCATCTGTTTCGCCTTCTTTTTGTGATAACCAAATTGCTAAATCAAAAATTGCGGAACCACGATATTGTTTTAAAACATCTTCCGCTGTTCTCCAATCTTTAACCCCATATTTTAGTACTCGATGCTGTATGTAATTGCCGGAGAGCATTTCAGCTTTTGAAAAATTATTATCGAGCAGAGTGTCGCCTACTTTTTTAATTTTAGATAAGACTTCTTTATCCCTATGAATGAATTGATCCTCGAATTGCCATGTCCCAACTTTATGCTTAAACAATAAATGCCGTTGCCCGCTGTCTGAAATGACGCAAACGTTAGGGTCGTTATTAATTATCAGCTCGTATATCTCTTTCTTCTGAGCTTTAGTTAGGACATACCAGCTATCATTAACGACTATATGCGTGTAAGTTCTAAATCGCTGCGGTTTTACTTTTTTAACTTTTTGAGCTATTAGCGGCGATGACTCTTCGAAACAAAATAACGCCTCATTGCTGATTATCGTCCCCGGAAAGAGAGAAGCGTAGTCTGTAAAAGTGTCTTTTACCCAGTCGTCAAATTTTAACCCGGTTAGTTCTTTCCCGATGATTCTACAGGTGCCTTTTTCTGTGCCATAGACTTTGCCAGAAGAAAACTGATATAATATCTCACATGGATGTTTCATCTTGTTATGTGATTTTTTATTTCGTCAATAATTTTATTCTTGAATGAATCCGTAAGTACCATAAACGGACGCGCTGGGATGTCCACCGTATATGATTGCTGCGAGATAGTATAGCGCAGTGCGTTCTTGTGAGTCTTCTTTGCGAACATTACAAGATTGGGATGCCCTTCCTGCTTAAGCAAACCGCCCTTTTTATCGGTTCGAAAAGCCATATTGCGCGTGCGCGGGTGATGGAATATTTGCGCTCCGAATTGATGTACTTTTGCGTATATCAAATTTGTTGAGACGATAGATTCATTTTCCGTTGCGCTTGCCTGTATAGAACGTTCAAGGTTTCCGCGGGCTTCTAAAATTCTGGATGATAATCCTTTCCGTCTTTTTTGCCTAAGCGTAGAGGCTTTAAGAGGCGCCCACCCACCTGGTACCTCTGCTCCCTGAGTCCTGAAATTATTTTCAACTGAGGCTTGCAGATGCCCTGCAATTGCGGTCATAAGTATCTTATCCGGGATGACTTTTGCTTTAAGGTCTCCGATTACTTTGTTGATCTGGTCAACATTACTTTGGTTGCTATCCATTATTAGCCTTATAAGCGGCGCTTAAATCAGCGTCATACTGCGCTAAATCGGGCGTGAATAATTCTTTCCCGGGATTGTAGCCCCATCCTTCGCCTACCTTAACTTTTACGTTTGCGCCATTCTGCACCGTAAGCCCTCTTGAAGCGACTTCGTCGGCTGTTAATGCAGTTACAAAGCATCCGCAGTTAAATCCGTTCGGCGGGTATATCTTATCCCAAATAGGATCATCCGCCGCAAACACTTTTCCTGCGTAGCGTGCATGCGCTTTACGTTTAGTTGGACGGTCGATTTGATTATAAAGCCAATATGGGCGGCTTGCAGCGTTTTGTGTTTGGAATTTATAGCGAGCTGCATTGTAGGCTACATTTGCATTTGTCTGGTAGATGGTGGCTAATCTGCGCGGACTTCCGAGCTGAACGATTTTCCCCGGGTCAACTCCTGATTTCGGATCGTAGCCGGGTACCTGGTCGGCTCTTACCTTATCCCACCATCCAAGGTCTTTTAATTCGGGTTCGAGATTTTTTACAAACTCGTCGTACGTAATCCCTTCCTTGAAAATTTTATCGACTTCATCTTTTAACGACTGGAGTATATCAAGCTTCATCACCTTTGCAACTGTGAAAGACCGTACGTGAGCATCCTGCCAAACGTCCCGCCAGTTCCATGAAAAGGTATAGCCTTTGCTTGAATACCATTTCACAATTTCCTCCGGAGGAAGCGTCAATAAATATTTAAGATCATTCTCGTTCATATTATCTTCCGAAATACCATTCAGGTTTCTCCTGCAAATTTTCCTCTTTAACTTTTTCCACTTCCTTCAAACAATGGATGCAATAAAAACGTGTTATCCTTTTAAAAGTATCTCTTCTATACCCGCATTCTCTTTTAGTGAAGATAGTGTCAAGAAGTTTATATTCGTGGATACATTCTTTATCATCTTCTGGCATATATTCCTCAGACTATCTGGTTCGTTCTTCCAATGTTACCGGGGCAAATGCGGCAAGCGCATTTCTTTCATATATAAATCTCATTTTCTTCTTTGACCATTCAGACTGCAGCCCGGAACAATTCTTAAGATGGCTTTTATGAATCTTGCCATCGAATATTTCATCTGCGGTGTAGATTAAATCGCCTTCGGGAATTTCAATAGGCAGAACGCTATCATTCATAGTATCCATGACAACTATCCTTGCCTTACAATGGCTGCATCTAAAGGGCTTTAGATTTGCCATACTTATTTATCCGCTTCAGCTTTCACGTTGCCTTCCAGCTCGGTGATGAGCAAAACCTTTGTCATCATGTCTTCAATCTGATTTGTATCCATCTTTGGGAAGAGCGCTGCAAGGTTATTTTTAAACCCATCATAGCTGCTTGATTTCTTCGCAAGCTCGATAACCGGCTTTAATGTTTGCTCGATTGAAAATTGCAGCAGCTTATCAGGAAGCGCACCGGTAACGAGATCAGCTATGCTATTATTACTTGCGGCTGCATCTGATAGTTCGATGCGCTTACCTATGAATTTATTTAATAAATTTTTGAAAGATGAAAAAGAATTCGGAGTCTTTTCGACAGGAACAGGATGCAGAGCATCCGGCACCGGCGGAACCGGTTCTTTAAGAGGATTGACATCCGGCTGAGGATTCAAGGGCGGCAATCCATCTGCCGGTAATGCCGGCTGGCTGCTAAGATCAAACTCATCGTCTTCAAGATTATATTTACGTTTGAAATAATCCGGCGTGAAGTTTACGCCGATTCCTTTCAGGTTCACGTCTCTTTCTGAAAGGTCTTTATTTATATCCTCAATTTCCTTCACTTCAAGCGTGGGATACTTCCCGCTTCCGATATTAAGATCGACAACTCTTTTGAATAGAATGTTGAAAAATGTTGTGGGAAAATCCCGGTCAGTTCCTTTGATGTCGCCTTCTATTATCACAGCCCCGGTGTCTGCGGATGCTCTTCCGCCTACCCTTTGAATGTCGGTAGACAGCGCATTTAATAGCAGTGCTTTTGTGATTGCATTGTCGCATCGCTGTAAATATTTCTCGTGAAGATCTCCGGAGGCGCTGCCCTTCATCTCGATAAGATCAATTGACGAATCATCAGGACCCGTCGCAACTGCATCCTGTACCATATTCGATAGCTTCGACAATAGATCGTTATGGTCTTCTTGTTTAGCTCCTCTTGGCAACTTCCCGAATATAAAAGGCATCCCGTATTTTTCAAGGAAGGTAGTAAAGAAACGCATTCCGCCGCGCTTAAATGTAACAGGCCAGAAGCATCTTGATAGTGCTTTATCGCCATAAGGATTTTTGAAAGATGGATCATTCCGCAGCAAAATAAACTTTGCCGCTATCTTCGGATCGGCATCTTTGCCCCTGATAATCATTCCTTCATAATTATCGATAGTCCTAAATCTTAAGCGGTTCAGCGAATCAAAGACGAACCATTCGCGCGGCTTCTCCCAAATCTCTACCGGCAAATATTTGCCGTCAACCATTCCCCAAATAATCTCGAAAGTAGAATAGCCATAGAATACCGGGTTGAGTGTTTGAGATATAATGTCCTTTGTTGCGCATCCGTTCTCTTCAAGTATCCTAAGAGTCTTTTTGCAAAGCTCCACTTCTGCATCTCCTGCATCGTTGGGCTCTACATCCCAGTCGAGACTCTTCGTCAAATTCTTCCTGCGGTTTAGTAGCGGGCCTACCTGATCATCGCTTAATAAATCTTCGTAGACAGATTGATCCATCCCAAGTCTTCGGAGTACCGGATCAGGATCCGGGAGATAATTGAAGAACCCCGTATATGCTCCAGCTGCGAATTGACGTGTCGCAAGCTCTGTGGTTAGGCCTTCGCTCACCTTGTTAAGAGGTACGAACGTAGTCGGATTTATATAGATTCCTTTTGCTGCCATAATAAAACCTTTAAAATATAAAGTTCGAAACCAAAATGATTATTAGAACCGGTATCTTGTAATACCATGCCGCAAACGGTTCTGTCAATGCCGTTGTCGTCGTTGATACGTGAAAGAAACTTTGACCCTTAAGTAAATTCTGGACACCGTCGTTCACTATAAAAAATATAATTGCCGCTAAGGCAACCCGGTCGATTAAGAGCCAGTTAAGGCCTGTTTCAAAGGCGATTATCATACCAGTTAAAAGGATGAAGCATCTTTCCATAAATTGAGTATTGTGCCAAATACTATTTATGGTTTTCTCTACTGCTTGCGACTGGACCCTACCGCTCCATTTTTCCCGCCATTGCTCTCCGTCGGTTATGCCTGCGAATATTGCTGCAATAATAATTGTAAGAATAATTAGTATCATTTTTATCTTCCTTTAATATTTACTTAAGACAGATTCCATTTTCCTTCTGCCGCCGGATGTAATAATAAGCGGTCCGGTATTCGTCTTAGCCGCATAATTAGCTAGTGCGAAAGCCCAGAAGTGATCTGCATGCGCTCCGTCTTTTTCTTGATCCGCTTCATAGCGTACGTTACCGGCGGATGTAGTCACAGCTTTAACCGAATAAAGATCATCCCTAACTACTTTGTCGCGCGGTATTAATACTTTTCTTCCTTCGACCATTATATAAGTCGTCGATGCGAGATCTTCTTTTACCTTCGAGGTGAACATAACCGGCTCGACTCTCAATGCTCCATAAGCCTTCTGCGCTTCTTCGGCAAGCTGGTTACCTATGCCGGTAGCATCAATACAAGCGCGTCTAAAATTTTTATGAGAAAGAACTCCGTATAGAATTTCTCTTTGATCGCTGTAAGGCATATTCTTTAATCTCGCGACTCGTCTCGCATATAGCATCTCTCCGAGCTTCTCATTAACCCAAATAACAGAAGGGTTGTTCTTCCTGCCTATATCCATCCCGACGAATAAATCACCGGTTATATTTAACAGCAGCTCATCAAGTATATTATCGCGTTCAATTGGGTTTATTAACTCATAAGAAAGCAGATGCGAATTTGAACTTGAACGCGGTATGCAGTAGAACTCTTCGTCAATTGCTTCTTGAGTCATTCCGGAGAAAGCATCCTCTAAGAAATTAGCGACTTCTTCTTTAGTTGCTTTATGACCTAGTATAGTATCGACCAATCCTTGCTTAATAGCGTCGTCGATTGTAATCTTGAAGAGCTTCCAGTTCTTCATCGTACCTTCGGCGCCTTTTTTAATTTCTGTAATTAAAAAATTATAATAAGAGGCATCGCTATTATGCGTCGATATAATGCGGACATGATTGCCCCACATAATCGAGGGCTTAGCTGCGGTGTACATCTTCTCTTGCTCTTGATGATGCGCGAATTCATCAAGCGTAATGTCGCCGCCCTTTGATCTGAATCTTCTTGGATTAGATGATATTGCGTTTGCTTCATTGCCGTTTGCAAAGCGTACTCTATGAGCAGTTACGTCATCATCTTTGTCAATGACGACCTCGCCAACATACTTAGCGCCTATATTCAGCACCTTTGAGAAATACTCGACATAATCAATGTATTCTTCACCTGCCGAAATATCCGCGCTGGAGAACCAGCTCTTCTTCCCTTTGACCAGACCTGCAGCATGGCGTCTTGTCATGCGGTACGCTTCAGCGTAAGTAATACCGGTACGTCTGCTCTTTTCACTCAAGGCAAAACGCCCATCAAAATTTATCCATTCCTTCTGATATGGTAAAAATTTCAGTTTTGGCATATTACCTCAAAAAGCGATAATTCCGCTTTTGCGGAAATGTAATTCGTTAAAACTGCCATACCCCGTTTAATAACGTTTAATCCCCGTTTAATTTTAACGATCTCTTGCGCACCCTTGTCATTATGCTCCGAAATCAACCTGGCGCATCTGTGTGCGTTTGGGGGCAAAATCGGGGTAAAAACGGCATGTAAAATGGTATGAGGAACATGGAAAAGTGGGATAAAAAACGGCCTAAAATGCCGTAACTCTATCATTAAATAGGGTTTAAACGCTATTAAACGGAGTGGTGGAAAAGTGGGATAATGGAATTTTGCATGCATTACTCCAATATTCCAATACTCCAACGTTCCATTTCCAAAATTCATTATAAATCCAGTATCTTTTTTTCAATCTCACGAAGATTCTCCTCGGAGAACCCTTGCTTCTTATTATCTTCTTTATCTTTTTTCTCTTCTGTGAATTCAAAGGTAGAAGATGATTTAAGAGCCGCTACTAATTTCCCGATGCTAAAGACTAGCTTCGGATCAAATACTGTCTCGAGTTCGTCGAGCGCACGGTCAAGAGCTGCTTCAAGTCTTTCGCGTCTGCCTTCGGTTCTTATAGCGCGCTGCCGTCTAAGGTTTTCCCAGTTATCTTGCTTTCGCCAATTGTAGAGAGTCTTGCGGGATACTTCGCCGTCCATCATTGTCTCGATGGTGTCCATGCTGAATCCGTTTATGACGAACATATTTTTTGCTTTTTCTTTTAACGCAGGATCAGGCATCATGCCTCCAATTAAAAATTAAAAATGATCCGCCTCTGCGGAATTAAAAATTGAAGGTGTCCTTGAGCTGATTCATCTTTTCAATTTTATCTTTGTAATCAGCCTGCAGCAACTGAAGCTCTTTTGAGAGCGCTTCAACTTTCTTAAAATCCATTTCGGAAAAATCTTTATCGGAAAGGAATGACTCAGTCTCTTGCTGGATGTCCCTTGTCATTGACTGAGCTTTAACGCCAAGCTCATATACTTGCTTCTTTAAGATAGTAAAGCGTCCGAGCGCTAATTCTCTCTCATTCATTAGTGACTCCTGTTTATATGGTTGATGAGCTGGCTTTTCATTTCGGTGAGGACGCCGGTTAAAACTTCTTTATACTCGGCGTCTTTGCGGATGACTTCAAATAGTTTGTCATTCATTCGCCTGCTTTCCTCGAGGTTTTCTTTGTGCTGCTTCTCGATTTGTGATAATGCTTGTGCAAACTGGTCTTGATTTTGTTTCAGCGCAAATGAGAATTGTCGCTGTGTATGCTTAAATGTCAGAAGCCAGATCGCAAAAAGTACCGCCCCTATTCCTCCGTTTGCAATCATCGTTTCAAACAGATAGCCTGTATCGGCTCTCTGCAGGGACGTTTGTATCAATTGCATTATCACGGCTAAGTCGAACGCAATAAAATGTAGCATTGTCTATCCTCGGTTATGACTTAATAATTCTGTCAGCAAAAGTAACCACTGGTATGCCTAAAATATTTTGAAACATTCAAAATACTTTGATAGACCTGATTTATAAGTTTGCGTCAAGTAAAAAATGGAACGGGAATTTCGAGATGAGCAAATTTAGTTGGATGCCTATTTTAAGAGTCGGAAAGTTCACCGATAAAAACAAGCAGGTCGTAGAGATAGACAATTCTACCCTTGATAAAATTATCTCAGCAACGGACCTCAGCAAGGAACCTCAATTCGTAATTGAGCATCCGAAAGAAGACTCAATCGGCTTCGGAACTATCAGCGCGCTGAAGAGAGCCGGCGATTATCTATTTGCAATGCCAAAGGAAGTAAATGAAAAATTTAAGAACGCTGTCAATTCAGGGAAGCTTCCCGGACGCAGCGTTACTCTTGACAAAAATACTTTTTCGCTGAATAACATTTCTTTTTTACCTCCGGAGATTGAGCCAGCAGTTAGCGGACTCGGCAACTATTCATTTTCGCAAAACGAAGGTCCTGATGCTGCGGATCTGAATCTTCAATTATATCTTTCCGGAATAGACTCTCACTTTGCGGATGTTGTCGCTGATAAAATCGAATTTCAAAACTTTGAAGTCTCAAGCTATCCCTTTAGATCAATCCAAACATTGTTCAGAAATGTTAAAAATTTTTTAATTGAGAATTTCTCTTTAGATGATGCCGAGAAAGTTCTCCCGGAATATTCGTTGAGCGATATAGGCAATCCGCCTTCGATTTTCGAGACTCCGGATAATGAACCGGCCACAAATGTAAATCCAAGTTTTTCAACCAATAAAAATGGAGATAAAATGCCACCGATTGAATTATCAAAATTCGACTTATCAAAAGTCGATGCGAATCTAAGAACAGCAATTCAAGAGCTGATGGGCGAGAATCAAACTCTTACCGCAAACCTTGATGCAAAAAATATTGAACTTCAAGCTGCTTCCTCAAAACTTACGGCAGTAGAATCCGCAAAACTTAGAAATGAAGTTCTGCAGTTCTGCGAAAGCGATGAAGTGAAGTTAAAAATTAAACCTGCCGACAAAGAGAAAACAGTTCAGTTCCTCATGGCACAGAAAGAAAAAGGAGTAATCGAGTTTTCCGCTCCGGATAATACGAAAATACAGCTTGACGCTTTCGAGTTTGCAAAAGAGCAAATTAAAAATTCTCCAGATGTTATCGAGCTTAGTGAGCTGGCGACAAATGCGAGCGCAGGCAAAGCAGGAACTCCGGATTATCTATCTACCGCAAAGCAAATGGCTGACGCTGTAAACAGATAAAAGGCTTAAGAATTCTGATTGTTAAAAAATATTTATAAATCAAGATCCAAAAATTAAATAGAAGGAAAAAGAAAAATGGATTTAGCAATGACTCAAGACAATAGTATTGTCCAGCTATTTGCGGGAGATTTCCCGCGAGTGGTAAAGCCTGTTGTCATAGCATCCGGAAGCGGATTATTAGTGAAAGGAACTGTGCTTGGTAAGGTTACTGCAAGCGGCAAATATGCGCCTTACGATGACACGAAAGTTGATGGTACCGAAGTCGCAAAATTGGTTTTAAGTGAAGACGCTGACGATGCAACCTTGGCTGACGTTAACTCTATTGCTTACGCAAGCGGTCATTTTAATTCTGCCGCTTTAACCGGTTATGACGCTGCTGCCGGTGTTGATTTTGAAGGCTCTCCGATATTTATCGGGACCGATTTATAGTTTGTTCATCACCTCACCAGAGGCGGAGTAAGAACGTTTATTAAGTTTCGTTTTTGCTCCGCCGGGGTTATCGAAAATTTGAGTTTGAGAAATTTAGTTTTAGTAAAGTATAAGATTAATTAACGGAGAAAAAAATGATTACCATAAATCCCTTTGGCTTTCAGACATTGACCACAGCGGTCAACCAGATGAAACCAGTACCTCAGTTTGTTAAGAATCTTCTTTTCGGACGAGTGGAAACGAATGCAACGAAAACCGTAATGGTTGACGTAATAGTCGGCGGGCAGAAAGTTGCTCCTTTTGTTAAACGCGGAAATCCCGCGAGAGTAATCGGCAATTTA
This sequence comes from Bacteroidota bacterium, assembly GCA_021831685.1. GTDB lineage: Bacteria > Bacteroidota > Ignavibacteria > Ignavibacteriales > Ignavibacteriaceae > FEN-1297. The sequence goes on from JAKBMG010000025.1 coordinate 48,116, forward strand.
GGGCAGAAAGCTAATATTGTCGAACCTCCCCAAATAAGATTAAAGAAATTTCTACGACCTTCCGATCTGTTCTATACACGCGGAGCTGATGCTCAAATGTTTGTTCCCGGAGGTATTGCCGGAAATGATCCAATCCAGCAAGCAAGGCAGGATCGCATGGCTAGAGAGCAAAAAGATTTAAAGGACATTATCGACAGAACGGTTGAGTTCCTCTGTTGCAAAGGCCTCAGCGGCGCTTATTCAATCGCCCAGGACGATGGAACATTCTCAATTGATTTTTCGATGCCTTCAGCAAATAAACCTACTGCTGCTGTCCTGTGGTCAACTTCGGCTACTGCGAAACCTACTAAGGATATGAGATCCTGGAAAACAATTGCGCAAAAGGCAAGCGGGAAAATCCCCACTGTCGCAATAATGAACTCTACAACTTACGAAGCATGGATCGCAACAACCGACGTCCAGACATTTTTGGATAAATGGAAAATAAATATTGGACAAATAAACACCGAACAATCTAACATCAACGCCGGAGCTGAAAAAAGAGCTACTGTTGACGGAGTCGATTACTACGTATATGACGGCATCTATATTGACAAAGACGGAAATCAGCAATCACTAATACCTGACGGCTATGTCTCTTTAGTCTCTCCAAACGCAGATCATAGACTACAGTTTGCAGGCGTAGAAGATCTTGAAGCCGGTACCGTCGTGGCTCAATACTTCAGTAAAGACTGGATTGAGAAAGATCCCTCAGGGCTTTGGCTCTTGGTCGAGTCTCATCCTCTTCCGACCTTCAACGAGCCTGCTGCTAATATTTATGCGAAGGTGCTTTAGTCAGTTGGTTGATAAATTATTTGGCGGGGTAATGCCCGCCAAATGTTCTTAGAAAATTTGACATCGCGGAGTGGAGGAGTGGCACCTCGTCTGGCCCATACCCAGAAGATTGCAAGTTCGAGTCTTGTCTCCGCTACAAACCCTATATAAATCAAATAGTCCGCAGGGTAGTTTCTTACGTTTCGCCGAGCGGTTAGGTTTTTAAGGCCGATGACATCATGGAAAGAATAGTGATACCACATGAGGGACGGGTTTAAAGTAAACTAAACGGAAGCTACCCATTTTTTAAAGTAAATAATTAAATTCAAATGCCATACTCAACGATCGATAGTGTTAGCAGAAAGATGAATCAGACTACTCTCATTCAGCTGCTTAATGACGAAGTCAGAGCTGATGAAGAAATTGACTTAACGGATCCAAATGATCTGATAGTCGTCAGGTTCAATCAAGCTGCTGACGAAGCGCAGCAGGAGATTGATCCGTCGTTGAGATTCAGATATACTCTCCCCTTTGTCACTGTTCCGGGGATTATAACCAATCTTTCGGACAACTTTACTATCTACTATATATATATGCGCCGCAACCGGGAGATAATGCCCGATTCAATAATGTCGATAAGAAAAGAAGGACTAAATACTCTCGACGATATAAGCAAAGGCTTAATCGATCTCGGTATTGCCCTGGAGCCTCAGAATATATCAAACGAAATCAGAACGAATAAAACTGCTAAAGATAGAATTTTCGATAAAAATTTATGGACAAAATTTTAAGGAGATAAGAAATGGTAAGAGCAAAATTTGTAGTGATTTCTGTAACAGATTCGGAATATGATAATCAGCCGGCTAAGAGTATCCATCTGGCTGGAGTCTTCGACGGGCAGATAGGCAAAGATGGGAATCAATGCGAAGAGAATGCAATTTTCGGAAAATATACTCCGGCTGCAGAGATCCGAATGGTGATTGTCAATCCGGCAGCGCATGAAGAGTTTAAGGTGGGAGGCTTTAAGTACGTTGATTTTACTTATGCGGAATAAAAGATATGAACAGGAGATACGCAAAGAAAATTCATAAGGAAATTAGCAGGCAGGTTAAATGCGAAGCTAAAGATGTGCTTAACTCAATACTTACCGAAAAATTATTTGTAAGAATTAAATATGCTTTCAAAATAGTGTTCAAATATAAACTTGGTGAAAAATTAGGAGTAAAATAAAATGACAGAATTCTTGAACAACGTAAAACAGTATGCAAAGATTCACTTAGTAACAGTGATATTAGCTTTCTTCGCTTTGGTCGTTATAACAACATGGCTGTTCCCTTCGGAGAATGAAACCAACAGCAAAATCGATGCTATCTATAATCAGATAGCCCTCAATTATGATACAGCAAACGGAAGCTACGCAAACATGACTCACATAAGCTGGCTGCAGGCTGATGTAAATAATCTTAAAACAACAAGCGAATTTGCCAAGATAATAAAAGTAGCTCTATACTCATTGCTGCTAACTATTATAATAGCGCTGCTAGGGTCGTTTATGCAATTCGCATACACGAAGATAAAATTTACAGACTCCTCACCCGGTAACGTCTACGTACTGGCGGCGGTCATTCTAAGCACTACAATAATTGTTATGATAACCTTTTATTCATTCTTCAGATAATGAAAATAGTATTATTCCTCATATTGCTTTGTCCTTTACTGTTGGCGCAGACAACTACTGCTATTGGCGTTGAATTGATAAAGCATTATGAGGGGTTTAGAGGCAAAGCATATCTGTGTCCAGCCTCTGTGCAAACGGTTGGTTACGGTCATCTTACATCAAAGCCGATGGTAATAACCGAATATGAAGCTGAGCAGCTGCTTATGCAGGATTTACCACGGTATGAAAAGTATGTGAGTAAATCTTCACTCAGATACTTAAGGTGGTATGAGTTTGACGCACTTGTGAGTTTCACATTTAATGTCGGATATAGGTTTGATCAAAGCTTCAGATATGGCATAGACAATAGCAATACAGCTATGGTAATTGCGCGAATGTCAAAATACATCTACGGCGGCGGCAGAATATTGCCGGGTTTAGTTAGCCGCAGGAAATCGGAAACAAAACTTTATAAATATGCGATACTCATTTATTATTAAAATATTTTTGACGATTCTTGTCGGACTATTATTTGTAGGATGTAGTCCTACGAAGGAGATCACCGAGATAAAGCCGATTGTCATTCGTCCGCCGGTCATACAGGACTCCCTGCCTGCGAATTTCTTTAATAATATTTTCCAAGCAAATAAAATTATCGGCAAAGATACCGTTCAGTCTATAAAATTTATTCCGGATTCGGCATTGCTCCAAAAGGTAAAGGAGCTATATGCGCAGAATAAAAAATTAGGAATAAAGCTGAAGGCAGGCGAGTTTAATTTCAAGATCAAACCAGATTCGGTTGTTTACTGGGACACCGTTAAAACAGTACAAACAATCGAGAAAATCATTGAAACTCCGTTGCTTTCAAAGATCGGATTGATATTCATCGGCATAGTCTTGGCAATTGCTGGCGGGATAATCGCAGGTAAAAAATAATGTCAGAAGTAATAATAAATAAAGTAAGTGATGCAATCAAAGTTATCGAGGACACACTGAAAGTTGCTGTAAAAGATTTGGACCAGACAGACCAGGTATCTGTCGAAAGGCTAGCAACGCTTGACGGCTATTTGCTAAAGCATCCGCGCGGCACTATCGGGTTGCTTTACAACGGTTCGGGCTATGAAAAGCGGGACGATTCTAGGGGCAATGTTATTTTCATGAAGCGGAACATTCTAATCGGTGTTGTTGCTATCATAAGGTTTTTTGACAATCCGCAGGCAGGCGCAGACAGATATAAGATGATGCCTTCGGATTACGTAGATACAATTACTGATGCTATCGCTGGCATCGAAGTGCAAAATAACCGGCCGGAATATGAAAGAAAAATGTTCCCGGTTCGTGACGAACTGGTGGATGAAGAAAACGGCGTGTGGAAATATTTAACAACGTTTTCAGTGCCGATAGATTATATCGAAAAGAATTTTAGAGAATCATTTTAAATAAAATAAGGAACTAAGAAATGCCAACATCAAGAGCAGGCTTAAGACAATTAGGTTTTTGCGATTCCGGAACGCTGCTAACAGCTCCGGTAAATCCGATAGTAATGGGATTGCGCGATAAAGCAACTATGGTAACCGATATGAAATTCAAACAGAACAAAGATTACCGAAATAGAGTTCTGCCGAACATGATCGGGTTTAAGCTTGACTGCGAATCGCTGCAGCCGTCAATGGCAATGCTAAAGGCGCTGATAGGATGGCTAAACTCAAATTGCGATATACAAGCAATTACTTTCCCGCAATCTCCCGGAGCGGCAAATGGTGATGTCTACCAGTTCGCTGGCGCGAACCAAGCAGGTTTGGATTTTGAATATCTGATCACTCAAGACAAGCGAAGCCTCAAAGCTACGATTGAGATAGCGATGGAATATGCCAGAGCACAGGCATTCATCGACGCCGCTGACAGCGCTTCACCAGTTGTTTTCGCGGGCATAGTTGGAAGCGGTGCGGACTTCACGAAATACCGTGCTCCTTACTTCATTTCTTTTGAAGCTCCGAAAGCAACGGCGCTTTTCGGCGGAGCTGATTTAGTCGCAAGAAGCTATTCAATCAAAACGAAAAATAAAAAATCGATCTACAATGCGTCGATTGTGGACTATCTAACTTTTAATTTCATGATTCAAGCACGCGACGCATCCGTCGCTACGCAGATAGCAAAGCTGGCAACAGTTCTAAGCCCCTCTGTTTATGTCAAAGAACAAAACGGCACAGGACTTTTCGACGCTTTTGATTTTAATGCAGGCGTTCTAACCTTAGACAGCGCTTACAATGATAGCGATGACGAGAGATCGCTTACTCTAACCTTCTCTGCAGATGTTTCCCTGTCCGATATTGCTTTCCAATTTGGAGCAACATACGGCGGAGACGTTGCGGATACTACCGGCGTTAAGGGTGGTACAATGAAGGTCGGATACTAAGATATTTTGAATTGTAAATTTTTAATTTTGAATTGGAGTCTTTGAAATGGCAAAAATTATGAACGAAGATTCGTCAGTAAATATCTTTATTGAAAACGAATTAGACGGTAAAAAACAGGTAATTAAAAGCTCATTAAACATCCCTTATGCGGTTGACGGGAAAGATAAATCACTACGCATATTCAATGGCGACAATAGTCATGCGCTATACGCCTCGAACCGGTTAGGCACTCTGAAAGCAAACGACTCCGGGTATGAAGTTGATGTTACCGACGAAGATAATCTAATCGGAAAGAGATTTGAGCTTACCGATGTGTCTTCTAAGCAAGTAGTATTAAAGGGCAAAGTAGCAACTAAAAAATCAGAAGCGCAGATAATCGATTTACCTAAAATGGCTAGCGCAGGAAAATAAATTTTGAAAGTCCAAATTTAAGATCGAAATGGAAAAGAGAAAAAGGTTAGACATAGATTGGTATGCCGGAGTTGAGGATGTTATTGTGTATAACCTTCCGGGGGACCATTCGCGGCGGGACCACAGTTTTGTTATCAAGGCCGATAAGGCAGAAACGTCTACCCGTTTGGTTGAGAAGACTAGCGCCGCAAGTCAAATATCTGCTTCTTACGACACTTCAACCCTCCAGACTACAATTACTATAACGCTCTTAAAAGAAGATACCTTTGATTTAGGCGGCGGAACGTATTACTGGGATCATAGAAGTGTCTCCGCTTCTGACGTAAACGATACCAAAGTCCCAATCCGGGGAAATTTTAATATCGAAGCAGCGATTCAGACGCCTTACGACGGCACAAATTTGCCAAGTTCCGCAACTCGTTATATCCCCATTCCGGAAGCTATCATTGATGGAGCAGTTCCGCGCCGTAATTTTTCAAACCCAAATTTGTATGACTCTATTTTCGTCTATGAAAAAAACGAGATAGATTCACTGCAGACGACGTTGCAGAGCAACATCAACGCGGAAGCAACTACTCGTGAAAGTGCCGACACTTCGTTAAACACTAATAAAGTCGATAAGGCAGTTGGTAAAGGATTATCAACAGAAGATTATTCCACCGCTGAAAAAACAAAGCTTAGTGGAATCGAAGCTTCTGCAGTTGCTTTAAGCACTGTAAAAGCAGACTCACAGATTGCCTCTGCAATTACAGACGATCATACGCACGCTAATAAAGCAGCTCTTGATTTAGTCAGTGGTACAAATACAGGTGATCAGGATTTGTCCGGGAAGGTCGATAAAATAGTTGGCAAAGGATTATCAACAGAAGATTATTCCACCGCTGAAAAAACAAAGCTTAGTGGAATCGAAGCTTCTGCAGTCGCTTTAAGCACTGTAAAAGCAGACTCACAGATTGCCTCTGCAATCATAGACGATCATACGCATGTTAACAAGTTATTGATAGACAATATTACGCAGAATGATTTAACGAGTATTATAAAATTTAATGCTCTTCTCGATCTTATCCTTAATGGAAATTATAATTGTGAAGTAGCGCCGTTTGCTATCGACGCTGCGAAATTAACAGTAGATATTAATTTGAGGTAATCATGGCATTTACATTTAGAAAAGGACCAGCAGCAAATAAGGGAGTATTAGAGCCGGGCGAAGTATATATCGCTGATGAAGGCAAATTATATTTGAAAAACTCTATCGGGGTGGAACAAATATATGACATGACCCCGACGGTTATTGCCTATGTCGATAATGCAATTGCAAGCTTAGTTTCGGCGGCTCCAGTAACACTTGACACGCTTAACGAACTTGCCACTGCACTCGGGAATGATCCTAATTTTGCTACGACAATTACAAATCTAATTGCAACAAAGGTACCGAACACGCGCACCGTTGCGGGTAAGGCGTTAAGTTCGGACATAACGCTTGCCGGTGCTGATGTTGGACTTGGCAATGTTGATAATACAAGCGACATGGGAAAGCCGGTTTCAGCGGCACAACAAACCGCACTGAATTCAAAAGTAGACACAGGCGACGTAAGATTGAGTGACCAGCGTATGCCATTGGATGCGTCTGTAAATTTTTTGAAATTGACGGGAGATATGAAACAATGGAGAATTGCAAACGGATTTGGCACGGCAGACCAGCAAATAGTACCTCACATAGTTTTACCTAACAATTTCGCAATAGCCAACGGCGCAGGAATTTACTCCTGGTTCCATAAGATTAATAGATTTAATTGGGATCCGGCGAGCTTATTCAATTCGTCGGCACCCCACCCAGCATTTACTGTCAATGGTGCAGAAAGAGAAATATATGTTGGCAAGCATACCGCTTGCCTGCTTGACGCAACTGGCAATGTAAATAATGCAAGTGGAATATTTGCCGGTTCTCGGCCATTCGTGCAGCAATATTCATACGTAAATTTTGACCAAGCGCGCGCACTCTGTGCGGCAAATAATACAAACGGAGTTACAGGATACCACCTAATGACTGCGGCAGAATGGGCTGCTCTTCAAATCAGATCGATAGCCGGGAACACTCAGCCTTATGGTAATACTAATTGGGGCAGAGATGACCGTGATCCTTCCATCGTCGGAAGATGCTACACTCTGTCTGCCTTTGGCACTTCGAGCGATCAAGCACGCTGGTTAACTGGTTCTGGGGGAGTAAAAACTTCTCACAACTGGGATACGTCCGGAGTATATGATCTCTCGGGCAACGTATGGAAGTGGCTTGCTGGATTGCGCATAATGGATGGCGAATTTCAAATACTTGCCAACAATGATGCAGCGGACTATACTAAAGATTTAAGTTCAGGCTCAACTATTTGGCTTGCGATACTGGATGACGGTACCTTAGTCGCTCCCGGTACAGCAGGCACTTTAAGAATATCCGCAGCTGGTAATATAACTAAGGCAGTGCAAACAGGCAGCGGATATAAAACATTCGAATCAATCACTTGCGAATCGGACGTGCTTACGACTTGCGCCGGTGTTGCTTTGTTAAAACAACTAGGACTATATCCATATACAACCGGGTTAAACGGCGATGGATTCTGGTGGAATTTGATCGGGGAATTCCTGCCGTTTCGCGGTGGCTCTTGCGGCGATGGCGGCGATGCGGGTGTGTCCGCGTTGAACGTGGACAATGGTCGCGGTTATTCGTATTGGAATGTTGGGTTCCCGCTCGCTTTTGTTCAGTAATCTGTAATCTGTTCTTTGTAAATCTGTTTTAATTATTAGGAAGGGTCGATCTTGGAAAGTCTAGTAATCTTTCAGAAGGCGTACGATTGTTTTCTGTACCTTCATATTGCGCTAAAGAATTTTCCAAAGTCGGAGAAATTTGTTTTAGCAGCGGATATAAAAAATTCGTTCTTTGAAATGATGACGCTTTTTATAACAGCTAATAAGCTGCAATATAAGAAGAAAACTCTCTATGAGGCGGACGTAAAATTAGAGATTATAAGATTTCAGTTAAGGGCTGCAAAGGATTTGCAGTTTCTCAAGCTGAAACAATATGAAATTTTAGCGGCTCAATTATCCGAGGTCGGGAAAATGCTCGGCGGCTGGATAAAAGTTGCTAAATAGGATAAAGTCTGTTAGTGCCGATTCGCGGTGGCAATTGCAACAATGGCGGCAATGCGGGTGTGTCCGCGTTGAACGTGAACAATGGTCGCGGTAATTCGAATTGGAATATTGGGTTCCCGCTCGCTCTTGATTAAAGCTCGATTCTTATTTTTACGAGAATAAGACTATGCGACAAACAAAAGGAGACTTGTCCTTCGCGATAAATTAACGCGAAAAATAAATTCACTCAAATACGGTTAGTAACTGCAAAGATAATTCTGTATAGGAGATACTGTTTTGAAATCTTTTAATAATCTTTATGAACAAATTTATAATTTTGACAATCTGCATCTTGCTTACCTTAAAGCAAGAAAAAATAAGCGATATAAAAAAGAAGTTTTGGAATTTTCCTCTAATTTAGAGGAGCGATTGATAGGGTTGCAAAACGAATTAATTTGGCAAACATATAAACCCGGACGGTACCGGGAATTTTACGTGCATGACCCAAAAACAAGATTGATCCTATCTCTGCCATTCCGAGATAGGGTAATTCACCAAGCTCTGTATAATGTCGTTGAGCCGATCTTTGAAAGCACTTTTATCAGCGATTCCTTCGCCTGCAGAAAAAATAAAGGTACCCTTGCTGGTGTTAAGAGGAATGAGAAATTTTTGCTGAAAGAGTTGAACAAAAATAAAGAAGTCTTCTGTCTAAAAATGGACATTCGAAAATATTTTTACAACATCGATCATGAAGTCTTGAAAAATCTTATAAGGAAGAAAATACGGTGCAAGAGGACGCTTGGTTTAATTGATGTAATTATCGATTCAACCGAAAATCCCGGAATTCCGGTAGGTAACTTAACCTCGCAATTATTCGCAAATATTTACCTGAATGAAGTCGACCATTTCATAAAAGAAAAACTAAGGGCAAAATATTTTGTCCGATATATGGATGATATGATTATCCTGCATAATGACAAATATCAACTCTGGAAATGGTTAAGCGAAATTAGAGGGTTTTTGAAAACATTGCGTCTTGAGCTTAACGAAAAAACGTCTGTCTTTAATTCGAGGAAAGGAATAGATTTTCTTGGTTATAGGCAGTTTTCTAATTATAGAATTTTACGAAAAAGAATAATAAAAAAGAATTACAGAAAATTTAATAAATTTATAAAAAGTGAAGCGAGTATAGTTCAAATAAATAATTCATTGCAGAGTCTATTCGGGCAATGCAAACATTGTAATTCAAAACAAGTTTTATCAAATGTTGAAAATATCTTAGGAGAAAAGTTATGGGCACAAATATTTTTAAGTTGAATTCAGGGGGCAATTATCAAATTGTTGACTATATCAAGAGCGATGATGAAGTGGACAAAGAGACGTTCGCAAGGGTCAAGGCAGCTTACCCGGACGAACCTGGCAGCGGTCTGCCGCTCGAAATGAAGATGTTACGAATAGGGATAACGAATCCTCAAGACACTTCGTTTATTGCATATAACAACTTTGTGAACCAATGCAGGGCTGATGGCGCGACGGCAAAGGCCGCTAATGCGGCTAAGTTGGCTTTGCTGAAACAAGTCTCTCTACCTGATGGGATGATGAGAACAGTAATATATGTACGGGAATAAACAAGGAAAATTCTAAATGGAAAAAAATAAAATTTATAAAGTTGCCGGCATGGACTTCATCCTAAATACCGACTTAGATCTCGATGAAGCCGAAGAAGTGCAAAACTTCTTTAGCAATGCTACTTCTGTCGAAGGATCTGTCAATCTCGGCAACTTCAAAAAAGAAGAAGTAATGAAACTTTACTCTATAATACTGAAGCCGGTGGGCGGCAAAGAATTACCAAAAGATTTTTCCTTCAGTAAGATAAAAGAGTCCGTTCAGATCGAAGCTATCAGAGATTTTTTTTTATCACGAATAAAGAAAATAAGCGGTTTGCAAAGTTCTTTAAGCGGCTCGACAGAGCAACCATAAAAGCAATAAGGGAGCTTAAGCCCTTACGAAGCTATTCCGCCAAAAGATTCAATCCGAAAATAGATCACAGCTTCACTGATAACATACTCTATTATCTAAGCTCTGGAGATCCGGGAAGAATCAAAGACTTAAGGAAAACAAAATTAAAAGATATTTATAATTATTACTATTTGAACCGCGTGAAAGACTTGGATGAACTACTTGACCATATCGCATATTTGAAGCACATGAAAGAACTTGAGAAAAAATAATGAGTACCAATAACACAATTACCTTTAAGCTTATTATTGACGGCAAGGAAGCTACTGCCACCCTTGATACTACGGACCAAGACTTGAAGAAAATAGTCGGGTCATCCAAAGACGTCACCGATTCGATGGCTAAATGGGGCATGATCATAACCGGGTTTAACCAATCACTTCAGCTTGCCCAGCAGGCAGTCCAAGTTTTCAAAGAAGCAGTTATGGACGCTGCGACTGAGCAGGCGATGAGAGATAATTTTAAGGGCAGCGCAGAGGATATTGAGTTGTTCCGCCAGGCTACTGCTAAAACCGTCACGGAAGGTGACCTGCTAAGATTATCAAACCAAGCTACCGAGCTAGGTCTATCTGTTAAGGACCAAGCGTTACTCTTTTCGTTGTCCGAACAAGCTGCTAACAAAATGGGAGTTGCTATTCCTGAAGCATTTGAAAGAATAGTTTACGCTTCAGAAGGAAATACAAGAGGCCTTAGAACAATCGGCATACAGGTTTCTGTCTATAATAAGATAGTTAATGATATGCTGAAAGCTCAGGGCGAAACAATCACATCAATTGACCCGGAGATATTAAAACGAATTCGACTTGATGCTGTCATTAAGGCAAGCGGAGTTACACTCGACGATGTCAAGAATAAAGTTCAAAACGATAAGGAAGTACTCCAAGAACTTGGTGTAACTGTAGAAGAAAGCAAGGAAGCTTTTGGCTCTTTTGTAAATAAAGGACTTGTGCCTGTAATCCGCGCACTGACGGACTCCGGTGATGCTTCCAAAATCATGGTAGGTGGATTAGTAAGTATAACTGAGTTCGTCGTCCCGATGATCCCAATTTTAGTACAGTTCAAAACTGCGCAAAAATTATTGGCATTACAGTCTATAAAGACTGCAGAGGCTATAGACATTGAAGCTTTGTCTGTAAAGGGACTTTTCCTTTCATTTGGCCTTGTCGCTGGCGCAGCTGTAATCGCGGGAACATTAGCCTTTGACACATATAACAATATAAAAACTCCCGAAAAATCCTTATCTGCTAAGATAACTAGCCTTGGCACTGGCTCTTGGATGGCTGACCTGTTTGCAAAGGCTAACAAACCCGAAAAAGATTTTTATTTACCTCCAGATAAAACAACAGGTTCGGCGGCGCCAAAAAATACCGTTGACGACATCGAGAAAAAAATTATAGCATTGCAGAACCAGCGCAAAGAAATGGTCGCCGGCTCCAAGGAACTACTTAGTCTCGACAAGGAAATTGCAAAGTTACAAAATTCAATCAAACCTCCAGATCAGAATGCGCAAAGCAACTTAGGACAGGAAGTAGTTAAAACAGAGGAGCTGAAAGGCAGACTTGAACAGCTCAAGACCCTTAGAGATACAAGCATCTCTCAATATGAAAAAGATAAGGAAGTTGCCTTAGAGGATTATCAGGCAAAAATCAAAGCTGCAGATGCTGAAATCGAAGCAATTAAAAAAGTCGCAGCAGAAAAGAGTAAGAGCCTAACCAAAGATGAGCTCCAAAAAATCAATAATGACGGCATCCAGAAGCAAGTTGCATTAGAGGAATATGATCAGAAGATTATTGATTTATCGAGAAAGCATAATGAGGAACAGCTTACTCTGCAGAATGATTATGACCAGAAGCGAATGCAGCTCGAAGGAAAATCCGATCTTGAAATGCTAACGAATAAAAAGGAGTATTACCAGACATTATTGAAGGTAGAAGACGACCCGGATAAGAAAAAAGAAATACAAAATAAGATCAACCTACTTGATGCCGAAACGAATAAAAAGCAGCTAGAGCAAACTAAGACAATTAACCTAGCCAAAATTGATGCACTAGAGGAAGTCACAGCTATTCAAAAAGGTATTAAAGACAAAGCATCGAATGAAGAATGGTATAGAGAACAAAAGGAACTCGCCCTATATAAAGAAAACGCCGATTTCAAATCTTCGGTAGACAAAAAATATGCTGATACAAAGAAAAAAATTGACAGAGACACATTTGAAGCTGAAGTTCAGCTAGTTGCCAATTCTATAAAAACTATCGGAAGCATATTCGCGACTCATACGGTAGCTTATAAGGCTATGGCATCCACTTTAGCTTTAATTGACACATATCATGCAGCTATCGCCGCTTATAAATCGGCTGCAGATATTCCGGTGGTTGGTTTTGTCTTGGCTCCGGTTGCAGCAGCAGCGGCAACTATATTCGGTCTGCAGCAAGTTGCTGCGATAAATTCCGAGAAGGTCACTGGCTATGCAAGAGGTGGAATTGTGGTCGGTGAAAACGGACCGGAAATAATTGCGCCTATGGATTCTTACGCGCAAGGACAAACACAGCTCATTCTCTCCACAATGGCAACCTTAAAAAACGAAATGCGCGGTGGTAATTATACAAGTAATTATACAACCGATAATACGTCGTTAATAGCTGAAATAAGGAGTATGAATAGCAAGCTGGAAAATATTGCTTCACGCCCTTCTATAGCATATCTAAATGACCGCGAAGCCAGTAAGATATACAACAAAGGCAACGGTATAAATAGAAGATCGAAACTATGATTTACCCGGTTAAAATAGAATTTAGGGAATATCCATCCGGCAGCTATGTCGATTGGAGTGATTATTTAGTCACTGATCCAGCTATAAGCAAGAAGGTAGAGAGCGACAATGAAGGCGAGGCTGGCGTTATTACGTTTGACAAAGCCTCTGTCGTACTACGCTATGAACCGGGCAATGCTGTTTATAATGCTTTCTCAGTTGACCTTTCTGCTAAGCAAAGATATTTATTCCGAATATCCGCGCCGAAGAGCAATGGGACTTATGTCCAGATGTTCGAAGGTATGGCTGATTTTTCAACAATAGAATGGCCGGAATTATCAAATGAAATTAGTTTTGATATAATAGACAAGCTTAGCGCTCTCTCCATCCTGCCAATTGATCTGCAAAGACCAACCTCTATAGAATGTATAGCGCTCCGTGGAGATCCAACGGCTACGCTAGCTCAGATATTCAGCGGAACGGGGAGCAACGGCATATATTCTGCAACCGGTCATGATTGGGGGACGTTTGGAAATAATGGCGATGAGGCTATAATTGTTACCTTCCAGGGTGATACCTCGCAATTTTGGGGCGGCTACCCGACTAATGCTCTTGGCTCAACTCCGCTCGTTAATAGAGGTGAGACCTTATTTACTCTTAATGGGCAGAACTATATTGTCAAAGATTCATGGGTAGACAATGTTCCCAGTACGCTTGCGACAGCTTTGGGCTTCACAGTCACAGCAACCTGGGTTAGACTTACTCCCACAATTATTGCAGGCACTTCAGCCGCAACCAATAGTCTTGCACTGGGCATCCCCAATGTCGCGCTCTCAACATATTATGACGAAGCCGCAGAATATATCGACATTTTAAGCGCTACTGCAGATGCAAATGGGCATTATAATTGTCTAATCGGTTTTGATGTTTTGAAAATTATTCAAGCATTGGTCAACCATCTT
>JAKBMG010000023.1 GCA_021831685.1 Bacteroidota bacterium
ATTGTTGCCCCCAATACTTTTCTAATTCCGATTTCTTTTGTACGTTGATTTATAACAAACAATGACATGCCAAATAAACCGAGTGAAGCAACAAATATTGTAATGAAAGTAAAGAATCCAATAATCTTAGCAAAATTTCTTTCATCATTATAAAACGAACCAAGTCTATCACTCATGAATTTATAATCCATAGCAGTACCTTGATTAAACTCTTTGGATATTTTCTCGACATAAGCTAATGTTCCGGCTCTGTTATTATTGCTTATCCTAACAGCAATTTCTCTTATATAATCCGGGTTTTTCTTAATAACCACCGGAATAATCTTTTTGTACAGAGAATGTATATTAAAATCCTTAACGACGCCAATTATTTGCATATCGGAAATCATTTGACCGACCGGATTTGCAAATCCGAATTCATGCGCTGCTGTTTCGTTTATAATACAGACTTTTGAAGAGTCGCTGAGCTTACTTTGCAAAAAAGTTTTACCTGCAATCATCTTCATACCAAGCGTCTCTATATAATCTTTATCTGCATAAAGATTTTCTGCCTCTATCATTTCTGTCGGGTTCTGTTTGTTTGGATAACTCGTTAATGTTTGCGAATCGGTACCAGGCAGCAAGTTAGCACCCGAAACGCTGAGAACGTCCGGATTTCTTTTCAATTCATTCTTAAATGCTTGAAAGCTGTTACCTATATCTTTGTTATCCGGATATAACACGACAAGTCCTTTTTTATTAAAACCGGGATCCCGGTTTAATAAATAATTTAGCTGGTCGTATATAATAATAGAACAAAAGATTAAGACTGTAAAAATTACAGTCTGCAGCCCTATCATAATTTTTCTAAAGACAGTCCGTTTTTTCCCTAAGCTTAATTTATTCCTTATTATTTCTACCGGTCTCTGCTTGTAAACATAAAATGAAATGTATATACCGGCGGTAATACCTATAAATACAGAAACTGACCAGAAAGCGATAAAATATTTCCAATGATAATAAAAGTTGTCCGTTACTCTTTCGCCAATTAAGGAACTAATCTCTGGGAGAAAAATTTCAACCAAGAATATAGCTAATGGTAATGCAAGCAAGTTTATGGTTAAGGATTCTATAATATTTTGTTTTAAGAAATCTATTTTACTTGCTCCTATTACTTTTCTAATTCCGTACTCTTTGTACCTAAGACTTACTCTACCAATACTGAACATTAAAAATGTTATGACCGAAATTATTAGAATTAAAAATGCAACGGAAGCATATATATAAACATTTGAAATGCTTCCAACGAGGAAATAGTTATCTTGTAAAAAAGATGAATAGTAATAAATATCTTTTACCAGAATTAAATGGTAAAGTACCTTATATCCTCCCATTCTGTGTTCGGAATTATTAGAAAACTTCGTAAGCTTTTTCTGAAAAGCTGTACGTTCTGTTAAATCGGAAAGTAATAAATAAGTATTGACACTTGGAAAATCCCATTCAGTAAACGATCCTTTGGGTAAACTTGCATCAATTTTATCACTAATATTTTCCCAAATAGACATTGGTACTATAAAATCTGCAACAAAGGATGAATTTCTGGGGATATCTTTCATTACTGCAACGACATTGAGTACAAAATTTCCTCTACTATGAATTAACATAATACTTTTACCAATAGGATTTCTCTCTCCAAAGTATTTTTTAGCCGAAGATTCACTGATAATTAAAGAATTTTTGTTATTAATGAAGGATTGTATTTCTCCATATTTTAATGGAAGAGTTAAAACTTTAAAAAGGTTAGGATCTGCAGCAATAATGCCATCATCTACCGAAGAATTATTTATTTTTAATTCACCCCGTATATATTTCCATCTTGCAAAATCTTTAATTTCCGGAAATTGTTCTTTTAGTGTAGGACCTAATATTAATGGTGTAAGAGCGCTTGAAACATGAGGAACGAATTGTTCTAAATAAACTAAATTCAAACTTTTTATATTTTTATTATAATCATCGAAGCTTAATTGATAAGAGACATATAAATAAATAGTGAAGCATGCAGCTAAACCGATTGCTAAACCAATTATATTGATTAAAGAATAAGTCTTAAATAATCTTAACTGTCTCAGTGCTAATTTAATATAGCTTTTCATATAAATGTCCCGGATGTTATATCAATACAAATACAAATTCCCACAAATAATTTTCTAAGAGACTATTCCTTCGGAATCACTACCGGCATAATCACAATCCTCTTATTCTTCCTTTTCATCAACTGACCATTCTACTTAAAATTGACATTTTCAAAGACACCATACTTAACTTTAGCCCTGATTCTATTTTCCCAGACCTCCAGGTTTCAGCATAGGGCCATAATTTATAAAAATGTTTTTTTAGAACTACCTACTTGAAAGAACAACTTGGTTTTAATAACCAATAGAATAATCAGACTATTCCGTAATGAATATCGAAGTTCGATTAGTTCACTTGCGGTCAGTCAGCTTTCATCATCACTTCTCGAATACCATTCTCATTAGTCTTGTATCCGTTCTCAACGGCTCTTTTTTGAAGTTGGAATAACCACCTATAAATCTAAATCCAATGTCTTCTAGTATATTTTTTATCTCGTGTGCGGAATACAATCTCCATGAACCGCTTTTGGTAACAACCCCATCTTTCTCGTATCTTTTAATAATAAAATTGTTCCTGCTTGTTAGAATATCAAAATCTCTTTTCTCAACCACACGTATACTGTCAACTTTGGTATCTTGATCTTTTAAATAGTTTTTCAAGATCCAATCTCTGTTTAATATTTCTATAAAAAATCTGCCTCTTGGTTTCAAGGCTTTAAAAGCTTTCCTTAAAATCAACTTATCCTCAACATCGCTAAAATAACCGAAGCTTTGAAACATAATAATAACCGCATCGTACCCTTTGCCATAATAAATTTTACGAACGTCACCTAGAATGAAATTCGAAGTATTAATTGTTTCTTTACATAATTGCTTTGCCAATTCTAAATAATTAGGATTCAAATCTATCCCGGTTGCTAAGTATCCTCTTCTTGCAAGTTCACGCGAATGTCTGCCGGCGCCACAGAATAGGTCAAGTACTTTATCTCCTTCATTTAATTCAAGAACATCGCAAATGAAATCGATATCTTTCCGTGTCTGCTTAGCAGGCACTCTACCAAAGCCTGTCCTCATTCTAAATTCGTCATATAAATCCGAAAACCATTCCATATGTTTACACTCCATATATAATGATCGTTAATAGCTAAAAATAAAGAATCATCAAACGGTTTTATGCCAAGCCGAAAAGGGAAAATATGCTTTTATATTAAAAACACATGCCAAATGCGAAATGGCTTTCGTGTTGAGCCGCAGGTCAGCTCACATTATTATTTCAAACTTTCCTTAAATATTCTTACTTATTTTTCTCAATAAATAGCTCTCCCTTTCCATATTCTCCCGTTTCTTTTGAATGAAGAATTATAGTAATCTTATCATATTTATCGGTAACTTTTTTGTCTTTTTTCGGTTTCAATATTTGAACAAGATAGCCATAAAGATAAGAACCACGGGCATATTCTACTACTTTCTGAATAGATAGTATTTTAACTTCTATTTTATTTATTTTTATTAGCAATTCATTATTAGAAATACTTTTAGGCGCGATATTTATTGTATCATGAAGTTCGACCGCTTTTTTTTCAAACTCCTTTTTACTTTTGTAATTTGTTAACATTAAGAATTTTGTCAAACTCATAGGTCTGAAGTATACAAAATAAGTATCATATGGAGATACACGAGGTTCAAAAGCATTAATCCCATAAATCTCCATTTTATCATATTGTGGATTTATTTTAAGGTCTTTATAAACAGGAATATTCCAAGCCCAATATTCAAGTTTCGTCTTTCCATATTCATTAGGTTTTATAGCATAAAGACAATAATAGGTACCTTCAGCAACTTGCATTAAATAATTACCTTTTTTATCAGTAATTGTTTTATAAATGTCTTTAAAATTTCTGTCTTTTAATATTACTGCAGCACTATCAATAGGATTTGAATTAAAATCAGTGACTTTGCCATATAATTTAAAAGTCTCTTGTGCAAATAAGAAGTTACTGAAATTTATAAATAATAATAATATGAATATTTTTTTCATTCCTGTTTATTCTTTTGTGTTATGACGGTTTAGTTTATAATGCATTTTACCAGTGCTAAAAATTAAATTCAAGCAACCATCTAAAATCAAATTTTTTCCCGTTATTAACTGGTTGATTTATGTATAAAGGGAAATCAATTTTTATATATCCTAAAAGATTCAATCCAATTCCTAAATCATATTTGAGGGAACCAAAAGATTTATTCCAAACATTACCTACATCGCAAAACATATTTACGAATTTTAAATTTGGAATTGAAACTTCCAGGTTAGCTCCCAATCCGTTTAAACCTCTTAAATGCTGCCCGATAAAACCTCTCAAGTTAGCATCACCTTGTACATGTAAATTTCTTTGAGTAGAAATAGAATTACCGGGGTCAACAAACCAATATGCAAAGCTTGAAGGATATACGCTGCCCGATAAAAATACAGATTCCTGGGTTGGGTAATTACCTCTTACAATTCCCCCGAATAATCTGTAATTAAGCCAATCGATAGAAGCAGGAAGAAAGTTTTCAAGCTCCATAGAAATTCTTGAATAAGAAAAATCGCCTCCCATCATCTTACTGCCAAACTTAGCTGTTATATTTTCCTTTTCACTCTGTAGTTTCTTATCCCAATTTAATGATAATGTATTGTTTGCTCCATGCTGAAAATCTTCATTATCATAATAAGCTATATCATAAATCAAGTTTCTATTAATTGTTAAAGTCAGGATGTTATGTTTACCATATCTTTCGTCTTTTTGAAAAATATAATTTAGATTTAAACCGTAATCCTCGGTGCCGCGGTAATTACTTAAATTCATTCCCCAATTCCATCTGTAAGAAGGCATGCCAAGAATTGTCTTAAAATCAAGATAGTATCCTGTTCTTTTAGTTCCGAAACCATAAAATAATCCAGTTCTCCATTTAATGAGTTCCAGGTTCCTTGATAAAATATCCGGCATTATCGGATAAATATTTGAAAACCATAGTCCTAAACGAAAATTATCTCTCTTACTATAGGTAAATGAAGGATAATAAAAATATTGTTCCTCAGATAAGTTTAAATCCGAAATCAAAAAAGAAATTTTACTTTGGCGGGGATAGTAATTATTTATCCGGTTAGCATCTAATAAATACCAATTAGGATCTATTTCTGTTTTAATAATCTTTTCATTTGAATGAAATTCAACCTTAGTTTTGTCATTTTGCAAAGTATCAACTTTTTGCATTATTTTTTTATTACTGTTTGTAACAGCCATAACTTGGAATGGAACAAACATATCTCCGTTATTTTTTATTTGAACCGTGGTTTTATAATCCCCGGATGTAGTCTTCTCACTCTTAACATTACAAATATCATAATCTATAATTTTGTTTGTGTTAACCCAATCATTAACCTGACTGCTTATATCTTTACCGCTTTCATCTTCAAGATATTTTGTAAAATCATTTTGTGAAATACTATCTTTTTTGTCATTTTCAATTAAGTTTTTTATTGCATTGTCAAAAGTGTTGATGCCCATAGTAAATGCAAGACTGCTTAAAAAATAGTAACCTTTTAAATAACCTGCCCATGCGTAGAGACTGCCATCCTTATATGTGATTCCTGAAATTGGCCTTTCTTCGTAAACACTACCGTATATTAATCTAAAGAAATCACCAAAATTGCCTTCAATACCAAAAGAAAGGAATAAATACTTTTTACTAATATTAATGTCTTTGTCATACATTTTTAAAATTGTTCTGCAATATGAACTCGCGGCATATTGGGCAAATGACTCATTCAAATACCAGTCATGATCATCAAACGTTATTTTGTTTGGAAACCATTGATGTGCGACCTCGTGAGCAATTACGAAACGACCAATATCATCTATATCATTTATTATGCTTGAACTTAAAAGCATCTGTCCTTTTGGTGAATATCCGCTCATTCCGTTAGCTCCGGTTGCAATTTCAACAATTTTAAAATCCGGCAAAGGAAATTTCCCAAATCGTTCTTGATAAAAAGATAATATTTTGCCAACGTAATTAATAAGAGTATCACTTTTTTCTTTATGTTCCGGGAAAAGAAAAGTTTCAATATTTATATTGTCTCTGGTTTGTTCATGAACGGAATAGACTGCTGCACATACGCTAAAAAGGATTATTGCTTCGGGCGTTTTGTAATGATAAGTCAATTTGTCTTTTAGTGTATCAACTGCTATTAAATTTCCGGAACTGAAAACCGTCAAACTATCCGGCACAGTGACTTTAGTGTTGAAAGTAGCTTTATCACTAAAATTTTGGTTTTCCAATTGGGGGTAAAATTCTGATCCAGATAAAAGCATTATCCTGCTTGATGCCCAGTCAGAGAATTTTGCTTGATAGTTAATCCTTATGGCTATAGAATCTTTTTGTTTAATTGGTTTGTTTAGATATATAATTAATTTATCACCGTCTTTTTTAAAATCATATTTATTCCCATGTAAATCGGAAACCAAATCAATTTTATCGTAATCGAGATTAAAGTTTAACGTATTAACTGAACTAGAATCAAGCGATTTTATAGTAACTATAGATTCCGCATTCAGTTTTTCTTGT
This sequence comes from Bacteroidota bacterium, assembly GCA_021831685.1. Classification (GTDB taxonomy): domain Bacteria; phylum Bacteroidota; class Ignavibacteria; order Ignavibacteriales; family Ignavibacteriaceae; genus FEN-1297. Next base: position 6,720 of record JAKBMG010000023.1, read on the forward strand.
TTAGGGAATAATTCCAGATTTAAATCATAATGAGTTATTTTTAGATTTTGTGATAATGACGTGGAGGTAATAAATATTAGAAAAATAAAGAATTGTAGAAGTGATTTCATAAATACTCCAACTTATTAATTTTAACTTTATAACAGTGATGGACTTTGAAAGCAAATGCCAATGTTTTATAAAAAACTTTGTTACCTAATTTATTTCAAGAGCATCAAACATTGACAACACAACTTTTATTATCACTAATGCAAAACAGTTTAAAGTTGTAGCCTTGGCAGCCACTTGATGCTATTTATTTTTTAGCAATACATTTTTTAATAAAATTTGACAGTTTATTTATATATTCCTCCGGCTCTACCTTGTAAGTATCGCAATGAGTTCCTTTTTCTACCAGCCAATATTGTTTAGTATTATGACTTATCGAATTATAAAGCTTCAATGACATTGACTCAGGTAAATTGTCATGTTTACCGTGTATTATAAGTATTGGACATTTTACTTTTTGAATTTCTAAAGAGTTGTCGAATTCTAAATCTTTATCATATTTTATTTTAATAAAATAAAGAAACCAAAAATGGGACTTCGTCGCAGCAACAAAATCCTTAGTTGAACTTATTAATCCTTCCAATATAAGACCCGATACACCTTTTCTTGTCGCAACCTTAACCGCAGGTATACTCCCCATTGATAACCCGTATATTATTATCGGCTTATTCTCAGGATTATGTTTCTCCAAATAATCCAATGCTCCTTCGGCATCTTGGTATATTCCTTTGAACGATGGTTCCCCGGTACTTCTCCCGTATCCTCTATAATCAATTGCAAACACATCTGCATTCAGCTTAGATAACGAATTGATTATATTTGTCCAGGGATAGCTGTATAGATTTCTAGTATTTCCATGTAATAATAATATTATCGCATCGGAGTTTTCTTTTGTTAAATACCATCCGTTAAGTGAAATGCTATCTTCAACAGAAAAATAAACATCATGGAATTTATAATCGCTGGAAAGCCTTTCTAATTTTACAGGCTGGAAAAACATACTTTCTTCAATTGTATAACAACCTTGGGAAAGAAGCGAAAGGGAAAATATTAATATTAAAATTTTGTTTTTCATTTTACTCTCAACAGGCTAACGGGGTTGCCGATAAGCGGCGCCCCAGAACAAGAATGCCAAACTATATCAACAACTTTTTATTTATTAAAATATTTATTTAACAGAACAACTTTGAACAACACAGCCGAAACGGAACGACTAACATTAAAATCTCTAAAGTGCCCAAAGCGAACACGCCTCCGCTTGATTGGCTGGTTGTTATATGCGATTTTACTTTTATGATATTATTTTCTATGCAATAATAGCTGTGCATTTTATTTCATCCCAAATTGGCTCTTTGAAATATTTTGGAAACCATAATTCGTCAGGATAAGAGTCCCTAGAATGCAAAAAAATTGGAATATTATTTTCGCTATTTAATAATACAATCCCCAGCAATAATTTTCTTAGCGGTAGACATTGTATCAATAAAGTTGTGAGTAATTGGTGTGAAATAGTTTTATCAACAGCAATCCTATTATAAAAAGCAAATACACCATTACCATTGTTGAATTTATCATAATTTTTCTTGCATGTAAGTTTTTGGATTATGTTTCCGATTGATGCAACCCTTTTTGCTTGAGGCATTTCTATTTTTATTGGTAAATCATTTTCTTCGATTTTACCAATAGAAATTATTTCTATATCAGAAGAAAGCTTTGCAGTTTGAAAATTATGCTTGTTTCTTTGTTCATAAATGATTTGGCTAGCTTTGTTAACTAAAGACATCATAGAGCTATGCAATGCCCACGAAACATTTTCTATTTTAGGATTTATCGCGCACGCAGAAGCAATACCACCGACCCAAGACTCACCAAAACGAATAATTCGTTGAATTCCGTCGTTTGGTAACATCTTTTCTATACTGCCACGAATACAACCATCAAACTTATCCAAACCAATTTCAAAATCAGTTTCTGAACTACCTTTAACTTCGACATAAAAAGAATGATTTCCGGTCACTATCTCATAATCTGGTTGTTTAATATCTTTTTCAAGAATTAGGTTAACATTATTTGTGGCAGTTCTTATTCTAGAACCAACATATATTTCTGCTAATGCTCCATTAAAGCCAAATGGATTTTTCAAATCTTTTAACACTTTTTCATAATTCGTAATATTCTTAACAATAGATATTTCGAGACATATTTTAAACAAAGTATGCAATGATTTTCCGGAAGTATCTATCAACATCCATACAATGGGATGAATATTTTGAGGATTTGCAAATTCTTCATCTTCTGGCATTTCAACTTCTTCAAAGGTTTCTTCTAATACTTTAAATAGGAAATCAGCTTTATTAGAAGTCAAACCAGATTTAATTAATTTTGATGATTCTAATACAACGTCACGAGTAAGTATATTTTTTTTCTTGGACATAAGATTTAATTCAGACTTTTAAACTTTCTTAAGCATATACTATTAATTGAGAAAATTAATCCTTACCTCAATTGTCGTATTAGCAAGATTTATTTCCCTGCTAACTCTCCTATTAAATATTAGCCTAATCTCCATAACTCGTTTATTCTATATATTGATAACATTTCATTTTAATTGCTTCAGTTTATTAAACGGAATAATTCTTCCGCCTAATAAATATCACACTTCCTCAGTCTAATGGGCTATATTTACACCGACTCCTAAATTTGCTACATAAGTATTCGCCCAGTGAGATAAAATTCCTTTATCATATCTCTGTAAAACATGTACAGAATATCTCACGGGGGAAATCATCATAGTCTTTACCGAACCATGTTCTAATAATTCTTGTATTGGTTTATTTTCTTGAAATGTCTTCGCAATCCCTTCTCCCGGGATTACAATCTGAATGTTCTGTGAGGTAGTATTTATATTTGTTTGCAACCCTGCATCTCCCCACACAAATCAATTTGAAATTTATTTCTAGTATCCATCTTTAAGTTAAATACCTTATCCCAATAAATTTATAAATGAATCTAAAAATTTTATTCCCGAATTACAAGAAAATTATTGTAACGTTTTGTCAACACATTGGATCAAATATAAGGTAACCAAAGCAGACTTTGTAAAATAGTCGTTAGGTCATAATATAAGTAAACCAAAATTCTGAATTCAATATCTTTTCCCAGTTTCCTCTCCTTTTGTTAAAGGGGAGGACAAAGGAGGGTTTAGGAATAACATGACTAAAATCTTTGTCTACTAGACAGGTATGTCTGCCTGCTGAGGCTAAGTCGAAGGCAGAATGTTTTTCCTGACTTTTATCTTTTTTTCCCCCTTGCGGCTAGTCGCCCCAGGACATTTCTATTTCTTTCTTGATTCACATATTACAATTTAATATGTTTGATATTGTCAAACATTAGTTCTTTTACTCTGCATCTTATAACTTTATAGCTGTTACCTTTTAATTCTTCCAATTCCATTCAAAAAAGGAAAAGCAAATCAAAACTAACTCCAAAACATTATGAATGCACTGTGAATACACTGTGAATACACTATGAATGCCTTCTAATAGCCTTATCTTGTTCAGAAATCACACTTGCCGATGCTGTTACATAACTCCAAAATGTAATTTAAACCCCGCCGTCAGGCAGGTGGAGGGCCTGCCCCGTATGCGGGGTTTGCGGGGAGAAATCTCTTTGCAGACAGTTTTGAAACCTCTTTATACTAAATAACATCAATTGTTAAAAAAATCAAAATTGATATTCTTTTCATATTACGGTATTTTTAGTTTCTTAAAATTATAGATATGCAACAAACTCCATTAATGTCGCAATACAGTAAGATTAAAGCCGCACATCCGGATACTATTTTGCTCTTTAGGATGGGCGACTTCTTTGAAACATTTGAAGAAGATGCAAAAATTGCTTCAAAAGTTTTAGGGATTACTTTGACCAAACGTGCAAATGGCGCAGCCGGAGAGGTTCCCCTTGCAGGCTTTCCTCATCATGCTCTTGACGCTTACCTGCCAAAATTAGTCCGCGCCGGTTACCGGGTCGCTGTCTGCGAGCAAATGGAAAATCCAAAATTTGCTAAAGGAATCGTTAAACGCGAGGTAATAGAAATTATTACTCCCGGCGTTGCATTTTCCGATAAGCTTCTGGATCATAAAAAGAATAATTACTTGTTAAGCATTTATGTCAAAGATAATATCGCAGGTATTTCTTTCTGCGATATTTCTACCGGCGAGTTTTATTCTTTTGAAATCCCGTCTGATAATATCAGCCAACAAATAGAATCGATTTCTCCTTCCGAAATTTTAATTCAAAAGAAAGATAAAGATTGGCTTACTGCGGCAATTCAAAAAATAAATCCATCAATACGAGTTACTAAAGTAGACGACTGGATATTTAATTACGAGTACGCAAAAGAACTTTTAGTAATGCAGTTCAGAACTGTAAACTTAAAAGGATTCGGAATTGACAACTTAGTCTCCGGCATAACCGCTGCAGGTGCAGTCTTGAGTTACTTGCAGGAAACTCAAAAACAAAATCTTTCTCACTTAAATAAAATTTCAGAATATAATCCGTCGGATTATATGTCGCTTGATTATTCAACTAAAAGAAATTTAGAGATTACCTTTTCCATGAATGACGGTGCAAGGGAAGGCTCACTTATTTCTTTCCTTGATAAAACAGAAACCGCTATGGGCGGTAGATTATTAAAGAAGTGGATTTCTACTCCGCTTAGAAGATTAGACCAGATTCAGAAAAGGCAAGACAGCGTCGAAGAACTTTTCCAAAATAAATCTTTAAGAAAAAATCTTTTAACTGAATTAAAGGAAATCGGCGACCTGGAAAGATTGATCTCAAAGATTTGCACCGGCAGAGCAAATCCCCGCGAAGTTGTTGCCCTAAAATATTCTTTAATGAAGCTGCCTGTTATAAAAGAAAAATTATCTAATGTTACTGTCAATACCTTATTGCAAATAAAGGACAATTTATCCCCGCTTGAAAATCTTGTCCTAAAGATTCATAATTCAATTGTAGATTCACCTCCACTTAGCTTAAACGACGGCGGCATAATAAAAAACGGTTTTAGTGCGGAACTGGACGAGCTTAGAAATATTTCTCTACACGGTAAAGATTGGATCGCTAATCTTCAGAAAACAGAACGCGAAAGAACGGGCATTTCTTCGCTTAAGGTCAGCTACAATAGGGTATTTGGTTACTACATCGAAATAAGTCACGCTAATAAGGATAAAGTGCCTGCTGATTATCTTCGCAAACAAACTTTGGTTAACTCAGAAAGATTTATTACTCCGGATTTGAAAGATTATGAAGATAAAATCCTAAATGCAGAAGAAAAAATTTATGAGCTTGAATCACAGTTATTTAATGAAGTACGATTGCTTATAGCCCATGAAGCTGAAGCTATTCAACAAAATGCAAAAATGATTGGAATGCTTGACTGTTTCTTATCTTTTGCCGAATGCGCAGAGGATTATAACTATGTTAAGCCCATTATAAGCGAAGATAATGAAATTGAAATTGTTGATGGAAGACATCCGGTAGTTGAAAGGATATTACCCCCGGGTGAAAAATATACCTCAAATAATTGTATTCTCGACGGCGATAAAAACCAAATAGTTATTTTAACCGGTCCTAATATGGCTGGCAAATCCGTTTACCTTAGACAAATTGGATTGATAGTCTTGCTTGCGCAAATTGGCTCTTTCATTCCTGCAAAGAATGCAAAGATCGGCTTAGTAGATCGAATTTTTACAAGAGTCGGCGCTAGTGATAATATCTCTGCCGGAGAAAGTACTTTTCTCGTCGAAATGCAGGAAGCGGCAAATATCCTAAATAATGCTACTTCTAAAAGCCTAATCCTCCTTGATGAAATCGGTAGAGGTACTAGCACCTTTGACGGGATTTCCATTGCCTGGGCTATAACTGAATTTCTTCATGAAAATCCTAAAGTACGGGCTAAAACTTTGTTTGCAACTCACTACCATGAACTAAACGAAATGGCGGAAATTTTCCCCCGTATTAGAAATTATAAGGTTGAAGTAAGGGAAATTGAAGATAAGGTAATTTTCCTTCATAAAGTCTCTCAAGGCGGTGCAGACCATAGTTACGGAATTCAAGTAGCACAAATGGCTGGACTTCCTCTTTTTGTCACTAACCGCGCTAAAGAAATCTTGCAGAATCTTGAAAGCAAAGAATTAACTCCGTATGAAATCAAAAAGGAAAAACTAAAAAAAATTAAAGATGAAAATGATTCTCAAATAAGTATGTTTGAGTTTAGAGATGATAAAATCAGAAAAGAAATTGACGATATTCAGTTGAATAATCTTACTCCGATTGAAGCTTTAAATATGTTAAACGATCTTAAGAAAAAAGTAAAAGACGATGCAAAAGTCTAAATTCAAAACCATAGAATATTTTTTATTTGCCGTCGTGCTCCTGCTCCAATTAACCTTAAATTCATGCGGCAAGAAATATTCACCTGAACAGCTAACCTATATTAAAGGAATCGAAAAATTGAGGCATGAGAAAGATTATTCTATGAAAAACGATTCCGATTCACCTTTCCAACGCGATAAGAATGTTCCATTTCATCCCTTAAATTATTATTCTGTTAACCCTGCTTATGTCTTTCATAGTAAGCTTTATGTGTATGATAAAAAAGATACTGTATCTGTTTTTGGAACTAAAGGTGAAGAAAGAAAAATTATTCGATATGGTTATGTTACATTTAACATGAATAATAATAATTACAAATTGAACGTTTATAAGGGCAAGACTGGCAGCGGAGAAGAATATTATACGATTTGGTTCACCGATAAAACAACCGGAGATCAAACTTATGGTGTTGGACGCTATCTTGATTTTGATTTGAGCCGTGATACAAATTATATTTATACAGTCGATTTTAATATGGCATACAATCCTTACTGCGCATATACTCCAATGTATTCCTGTGCTATACCGCGAAAAGAGGATCATGTCGATGCAGCAATTGAAGCCGGAGAAAAAAAATATCATTAATTAGAAGGAGCTAAAGTGGTAGTAGTACTTGAGAAAAATGTTTCCGATAAACAATTAGAAAATGTAATTAAACACCTGGAAGATTTTGGATTTGCAGTCCATAAATCAACCGGCGTTGAACAGATTATCCTCGGTGCTATCGGAGTTAAGCCTGATTTTGACACTAGAAATATTAAAGTACTTGCAGGTGTTGCAGAGGTTTACCGTATTACTGAGCCTTTTAAACTTGCAAGCAGGACTTTCAAAAATGATGATACTCAAATTAAGATTAAAGATGTTGTAATCGGCGGAAATGAAGTTGTAATGATGGCAGGCCCATGCTCTGTTGAAAATGAAGATCAAATATTTACTATTGCAGAGATTGTTGCGAAATCCGGAGCAAAAATATTAAGAGGCGGTGCTTTCAAACCAAGAACTTCTCCTTACTCCTTTCAAGGTCTTGGCGAAGAAGGTCTAAAGCTATTAAGAAAAGCTGCTGATAAATATAATCTTTTGGTAATTACTGAAGTTATGGAATCTGCCCAAATAAAATTGATTGAGGAGTATACTGATATCTTTCAGGTTGGCGCTCGTAATATGCAAAACTTTTCTTTACTCCGGGATTTAGGAAAAACATCCACTCCGATTATGCTGAAGCGAGGTTTATCTGCAACAGTTGAAGATTGGCTGATGTCTGCTGAGTATATTTTAGCAAACGGGAATAAAGAAGTAATGTTATGCGAAAGAGGTATACGCACTTTTGAAACCTTTACCCGGAACACTTTTGATCTTTCGGCAATTCCTGTGGTGCATAAAAGAAGCCATTTACCTGTAATTGCTGATCCATCTCACGCAACAGGACTACGGGATAAAGTTTTACCAATGGCGCGCGCTGCTGTTGCTGCAGGTGCGGACGGATTAATGGTCGAAGTTCATAATGATCCTGAAAAGGCTTTATGGGATGGTCCGCAAGCTTTATTACCGGAACAA
>JAKBMG010000054.1:0-1982 GCA_021831685.1 Bacteroidota bacterium
GTTGTCCGCTTTTGAAAAGAGCGCCGGACTGATAACCGGCAGTAATGCTATTACCGATAGACACATATCTTGTAAAGTCAGCGGTTCCGCTCTTAGGACTTGGCGCGCTAGGAGCAGTTAAATCAGTTCTATCCTGACAGCCTGCAAATATTATTACAGAAAGCAGCGCTGTAAAAATTAAATTTAAAATCTTTTTCATTTTCATTTATCCTTTTCTAAATTATAAACTATATGATAGTGTTAACGACACTAAATTAGCAGCTGTGTTATAAGTTCCGTTAAACGGAGAAATTCCACCTGCATAATTTTCAAGTGAATTTGTAATTGTCATCTGCTTTCCTCTAATAAACAAGTAAGCTGCATCAATGTTGAAATTATTCATAAGTTTATAACCGAGCCCGAAACTAAACCCGAGACGATCTGCATCCGGCAAAGAAGGATTTAGGTATTGAGCTTTTACCGGGTCCTTGTCATAATAAATTCCTGCACGTACTTTAAGGTCTTGGGTTAAGCCGTATTCTGCACCGAAGCGGAGAATATAAGAATTATCATAAAGGCGCGGGGAAGATTTTACCATATTTGGCGATGAGAAATCAACTGTTAAGCTATCATAACTTGACCATCCTACATATTGATAATCGGCACTTAATAATAATTCAGGCAGAACTTTATAAGCAACCCCAAATGCTAAATTAACTGGTGTAGTTAGATCAGCAGAAGCATTTCCGTTAGGCAACTGAGAAGCTAATTGTGCAGCTCCAATGGTTGAAGCGGTTCCCTTAAAAGTATATTTAACCTGGCTATGAAAAGAAACACCGATTGATAATTCTTCGGTAGGTCTATAAAGTGCACCTAAGTTAAATCCCCAAGCAGAATTATCTTTACCTGTAAGAGTAGTAAAAGCATCGCCGGTAAAAGGAGTCTGGGGAGTTTTTTGAGATATTGTCACATTTGCAAAACTATAAACAAGCCCGGCGCTTACCGAGAGATTATCAAGAAGATTATAAGCAACAACAGGAGAAATGGTAAAGGTTTGCAATTTTGTTTCAATTGCCAAATATTTTCCGACCCAACTTGGATCCCATTTGGACGCAAGACCGAAAGGACTATCGAAGCCAATACCAAAGGCTAAATCTTTATTATAACTATAAGAGGCAAAAAAGTGTGTAGGGAAAAAAGTCTGTTTTGCCGCATCGTATTCTTGAATAGAAGGGCTAACGCCTCTAAAAGAAAAGGTAGGAGCGATTAGGGTAGTACCAAGCATAATGTTGATACCGGTAAGCTGTGTTAATCCGGCAGCATTAAAATATATTGCCGAAGGATCATTTGATACTGCGGTGAAAGCGCCACCCATCGCCATTGCTCTTGCATTTTGCTCGTTTAATTGAAAGCCGCCTGCAAAAGCCGATTGAAGGCTTAAGGTGACAAATATTACGAAAGTAATTACTTTTACTTTCACGTTACCTCCTTGATGTTTAGTTAATTGAACTTAAATTAATTAATAATAAGAACAAGATTTTCATTCTATTGAAAATAACATAGCCCCCTTTTCAACTTTATTACCGGGCTGTACAAAAATCTCTTTAATAACTCCTGCTGCCGGTGACCGCAGATCATTCTCCATTTTCATTGCTTCCAAAATTATCACCGTTTCTCCGTGAGAAATTTTTTCTCCTTGAGACTTTTTTATTTTTAGAATCATTCCGGGCATCGGGGCTTTAACTTCCGTTTTATGTTTGATTAAGGTTCGTTGCCTGATTATTGCGTTCGCTTTTTCTTCTAGTGCGGTTCTTGCAAGCGCTTCATAAGCAATGCCATCAATCATTATAGCAAATTTATCGCTATCTATCTTGCCGGAAGAAACTTTATAAACTTTTTCATTAAACTTAAGCAAGAAAGATTTTGAATCAAGGGGAAACAAATCGTATTCATTTACTTCCCCGTCAAGTATTACCTTAGAGTCGCTAATAATCTGAACTTCC
>JAKBMG010000054.1:1992-14586 GCA_021831685.1 Bacteroidota bacterium
ATCATTCAACGTAACAAAAATGTCATTCAGAACTTAACTCTGTCCATTTATTATTTACGCTACAGCTACCAGTGTGTCCGTTATGATTTGAATGGTGGTTATTTTTTACTAGCGCTGCAAATATAAATGCTGCATCTATTAAATCCTTATTTTCTTTTTGATTTTCAACGGCTAATAAAGAATCCATTTCGGATTCAATAAAGTTAATATCAAACGTTCCGTCTTTAAAATTTTTATGTTTCAGTATGCTTTGCAAAAAAGAAATATTTGTATTGATTCCGGAAATGTGAAATTCCGACAGAGCCCTGTTCATGCGGCTTATTGCCCCGATTCTGTCATTTGACCAGCATACAAGTTTTGCTATTAATGGATCATAATAAATGCTTATTTCAGAACCTGCATCAAATCCACCGTCAACTCTTACGCCCGGTCCATTTGGTTGAGTATATTCATTTATAATTCCAGTTGAGGGAAGAAAATTATTATCAGGATCTTCGGCATAAATTCTGCATTCAATTGCATGCCCATTGATTTTTATATCATCTTGATTGAAGGAAAGTTTTTCTCCTGCGGCAAGGGTAATTTGTTCTTTTACCAAATCAATTCCGGAAATTAATTCCGAAACCGGGTGTTCCACCTGGAGGCGGGTATTCATTTCAAGGAAATAGAAATTTTTATTTTTATCCATTAGCATTTCTATTGTGCCTGCATTGTAATAATTACATGCTTTTGCCGCATTGATCGCTGCTACTGTAATTTTATTTCTCGTTTCTTCATCAACGAAAGATGAAGGCGCCTCTTCAATTATTTTCTGATGCCTTCGCTGCACAGAACATTCTCGTTCAAAAAGATGGACATAATTACCATGTTTGTCCGCTATAATTTGAACTTCGATATGCTTAGGGTGTTCAATAAATTTCTCAATATAAATGTCACCACAACCAAAAGCTTTTAAGGCTTCTCTCTGAGTAGCTTCATAAGCATTTTCAAATTCGTTTGCAAAAGAAATTTTTCTCATTCCTTTACCGCCGCCGCCCTCAGCAGCTTTAAGCAGTACTGGAAATCCGATTTCTTCAGCCGACTTAATTCCATCCTCTACCGAAATAACCGGATGAATTGTACCAGGCACAATCGGAACACCATGGTGCTTCATTAATTTTCTTGCTTCGGTTTTGTTCCCCATCATTTTCACGGAGTTAGATGACGGACCGATAAATTCGATTCCTTCTTCTTCAACTGATTTTATAAAATCGGCATTTTCGGAAAAGAAACCATAACCGGGATGGATTGCATCAGCTTTTATTTTTTTTGCGAGATCAATTATTTTATTTTTATTTAGGTATGATTCGGATGCGATAGCTTCGCCGATAAAATATGCTTCATCTGCAAGCCTTGTGTGAAGAGAAGTTTTATCAGCGGCAGAATATATTGCCGCAGATTTAATACCCAATTCTTTGCACGCCCGTATAATTCGAACGGCAATTTCACCTCTATTGGCAATTAAAATTTTATTAAACAAGATTGACCTTATTTGTATTCCCGATATTTTTAACGATTAGCTTAATTCAGCTATCGTTATGCCGTCGCCGCCGAATTCAATCGGTGCGAAGTAATATTTTTTTACTCTTTCGTGATGCTTTAATATTTCATTAACTGTTTTTTTCAAAGCACCGGTACCTTTGCCGTGAAGTATTTCTATTCTGTCTAAGCCTGACGAGTATGCGTTGTCTATAAATTTCATAACTGCAAACTCAGCCGCTTCTGCTCTTTCGCCTCTAATGTCTAATCTGATGTTAGCTGGTTCGGGCGAATATCCATAGGCGCTAAAGCTTTCGGCTTTTTTGTTTTCACTTTTAGCAATAATTAAATCCGCAAGAGCTGCCTGAATTTTAATTGTTCCAACTTTTAACAAAGCTTTCTTTTTATCCTGCGAAAAATCTATAATTTCGCCTAAAGTTTGGGTATTTTTAATAGTAACAATATTGCCTACTTCAAAATTATAATTTTCTACATTCAAATCAATATCGTCAGTAAATAGTTTTTTATTTTTTTCTTTCAAATCTTTAACAAGATTTTGAGCTGATTTTATAGTTTCCTGTTTTGCATTAGTCTCTTTTAATTCTTTTACAATTCTTTCAATTTGGCGGTTTACGTCTTTTAAATAAATATCAGCTTCCTGCTTGGCTTCTTTCAAGATTTGTTTCTTCTCCTTATTCAGCTTGTCTATATTCTCTTTATAAAGCATTGATAGGCCGCTTAAACGGCTATTTTCAATTTCATTTTTTTTCAGTTTATCTTCAAGGCTTCTTGATTTTGTTTCGATTTCGACAAGAAATTTTTCCACTTTGTGTTTATCCGGGTCAAGATATTCCGATGCAAGATTTATAAAAGCTTCATCGAGCCCTATTCTTTTCGCTACTTCAAAGGCATAACTTGAGCCGGGAATTCCCTGCTTAAAAAGATATGTAGGCTTCAAATTTTCCGTATCAAATTCCATTGCGGCATTTTCAAACCCCTCAAGGTCATTCGCAATAAGTTTAAGATTTCCATGATGGGTAGTTGCAAAGACCGTTGCATTTTTATTCCTTAAAAAAATTAAAGTTGCGGATGCTAATGCGGAACCTTCTGCCGGGTCTGTACCGGTTCCAATCTCATCGAGCAGCACCAGAGAATTTTTGTCAGCCGTTCTTAATATTTCATTTATGTTTGAAAGGTGAGAACTAAACGTTGAAAGATCGTCTTCAATAGATTGTTGATCACCTATGTCAAGCAAGACATTTTTGAAGAAATGGAAATTTGAATCCGGACTGCACGGAATATGAATTCCTGTTTGCACAAGTAAAACCAATAGACCAACGCTTTTTAGGACAACAGTTTTCCCGCCGGCATTTGGTCCGGTAATTAGAATAACTTTTTTATTGCCGACAGAAACATTTAACGGAATTGTTTTTTCTTTACCATATTTTTTTAGGAGAAGCGGATGGCGAGCTTCCATAATTTGGAATTGTTTATTATTATCTACTTGCGGGAAAGCTCCCAGAACTTCTATTGAATAGTGAGCTCGGGCAAAAACAGTATCAATGTAGGAAATATTTTCAAGGGAAGTTTTCAATTCCTTAGACACTTCCCCTATGCGCTTTGTAAGCTCTCTTAAAAGTCTTTCAACTTCCCTTCTTTCTGCAAAGGAAAGAGAAACAATTTCATTATTCAACTCTAATGTTTCTTCAGGTTCTATATATACAGTTTGACCGGTAGAAGATTCAGAATGAATAAATCCTCTGATATGCCTTTTATGTTCAACTTTAACCGGGATAACAATTCTTCCGTCGCGTAAAGTAAGATAATCTTCTCTTACAATTTCTTTTTCTTTTAATGATTTGATAATCCGGTTTACGGATCTAATTAATTCATCGTTTGTACTGCGAATTTCGTTTCTTATTTCAGAAAGTTTTACACTTGCATTATCATTAACCTCACCGTTTTCATTAATTACTTTTTTAATTGAATGCTCAAAAAGTTTATCAGTGAAAAGCCAATTTGATAATTTGGAAAGTTCAGGCGAAGTTTCGGAATTACTTTTTAGATAAACACCGAGGTTTCTTGAAATAATAGCAAGATGTAAAATTTCTAATATTTTCTTACTTTCTATCAGAGCACCTTCGATATTGCTTTGGGATATTGTTTCGTTTAAGTCGGTTATGTATTCGATTGGGGGTTGAATGTTTTTTATTAATATTTCTTTAGCTTCAGTTACCAAGTTTCCTTCGGCAATTGCCTGAGAGATATTATCTATTGGGATTAGGTGTGATACATTTTTCTTCCCGTTTTCCGTAATACAATATTTAGAGATGTATTGAAGGACCTTCTGAAACTCTAATTTTTCTAAGGCAGAAATTGATATCATTTTACGGAATCTTTTTCATTGAAATAATCTTTGAATATCTTTTTTGTCTCGGGTGTGTAACTATTCAAATAATTGATAGTATCAGGAATAATATTAAAAACTTTTTTGTAAAGGAGTGATCCTTTAATTGAACTTTTGGAAGGAGCATTAAAAATATTCAGAAGAAAAAATACTGCGCTTAGGAAAAACAAAATCTGGATAGTTCCGATGGCTCCGCCGGCAATTTGGTTTACTAGGCCGTTAACTTTATCGAAAGGATGGATCAATCTTTTAATTAAGGACGTTAGTGCCATTACTCCGATAAAGATTACTATGCCTGCAATTATCTGTGATAGGTATAGCTCAATTCCAGAAATATTTTCAACCACTTTTCCAAGACTGACGGAAAATTTGGCAGCAAGATAAATAGCAAGGCAAAAGCCTACAAACCCTATTACTTTACGAATGAATCCGTCTTTAAACCCAAGTATAAAGCCGATTAAAGCAATTGCAATGATAATATAATCAAGTAGATTCAATTTATCCCCAAATATTTTTCAACGGCGGCTTTAACAATTTTCCCATCTGCTTTTCCCTTCATGCTTTTCATTACTTGGGGCATAAGCTTTGGAAAATCTTCCTTTGTTTTTGCGCCTAATGATTCGGCAATTATTCTGATCTCCGACTGGATTTCTTCATCGGATAATTGTTTCGGAAGATATTCCTGGAGTATTTGCAATTCAGATTCTTCTTTTTTTGCTAATTCTTCCCTCCCGCCGTTCCTAAACTGTTCGATAGAATCTTTCCTTTTTTTTGCCGCTGTGCTCAGCATTTTAATTTCTTCTTCGGTGTTTAATTCTTTACCGATTCCGCTTTTCTCAAATTCTAAAATCAAAGCGCGTATTGAACGGATTGTTTCAAGCCGGATTTTATCGCCTGATTTCATAGCCTTTTTTAAGTCTTCATTTATTTTTTCTTTTAAGCTCATCTAAACTCCTAAATTAAAAATTATTTTTACTCAACACTAAATCTCTCTGCAAGTTGAATTATGTTTCCGGTAACGAAATTAAAGTTATTAAATATTCCATGCACTAACTCACCGATTTCAGCCGGTTTAACAAAGCTATCATAATTCCCCTTCATCCACTTGCGGTTTGCCGGAGTGTCAATAACCAAAGGTGTGATAGCATTTGCAGTTAACTTTATTTCTTTTCCCTCCAAAGCTAATGTTTTTACAAGATGAATTAAAGATGCTTTTGATGCTCCGTATGCTGCTTTTTTTGCCTCGGGGTTTGTGCCCGTAAAAGCAGCAGTAAATAAAATCGAGCCGGCGGCTGAATTCTTGACTAACAGGAAAAAATGTTTTGCAATTAAAAAGCTTGTCATTAAGTTCATGTTGAACATTTTTTCAAAATCATTTACTTCTGTTTCCCAAATATTCTTTCCTCCGAAATATCCTCCAATAGTGTTGAATAGGAAAAAGATTTTATCTTTTCCGGGCTTAACCGACTTAAAAGCATCAGCAACATTAACTTCCAAAGTTAAATCTTTAACATTTACAGTTTCAACTTTTTCGTTTTTGTTATTTACTTCTGATTTTGAATCAAAGAGAAATATTTTGTCGTAATCCTTTTGTACAAATACATCCGAAGCTCCCTTCCCCAATGCTCCACTTGCACCGAAAAGCAATAACTCCTTTTTCATTGACAAATTTCCTTTATGAAGAATAACTTGAAAAGATTCAAAGGCAAAATAACAATTTCTGTTTTATAATAAAATGATGCCGATTTGACTTAAGAAGGATTGTCTATTGCGGCGATAATTATTTTTTTACTCTTGGTTGATGAATATTAGCAAGGATTGGAAATATATTCAATAATTTAAGGCGCTTTTTATTTCTTCACTCGCCAGCCTGATTCCCTCTTTATAATATTTGATAGAATCACTGTTGCTCTTGAAATATTTTGATAATTCAACCGGATGCACATTTTCCGGCAGTTTGCTCCTCATTTTTTTATCCAAAATACCGCAGACGAGAAATATCTTTGTACCGGTTTCTGCAAATTTCTTTATGATTGTGCCGGTGGCTTTATTCATAAAGCTCTGATTATCAAACGAACCTTCGGCTGTAATAACGGCAGAATACCTGGTCGTTTTTTTTATCCCAAGGTTACGGGAAATAAACTTATCGGAAAAAATTATATTTGAATTCAAAAAGATTTGAAATCCTGCAGCCAAACCTCCGCCTGCGCCGGAAATAAATTTTGGGATTGCAGATAACCTTTGTTCATCAATTATTTTAATAATATTAGAAAAGCCTTTCTCGGCTATTTTAATTTCATTTCCGGTTAAACCTTTTTGTTTACCAAAAGTTTTCGATGCACCGAATGTTCCAAGCAACGGATTGTTCACATCTGAAATTAAATCAATTTGAAAGGGTAAATTTATTTTTTTCCAAACCATTTTTTTTACCAAACCAAAATTTCCTGGAATAGGTTTGATCCTTGCACCTTTTGCATCAATAAGTTTCAATCCGAATTCGGAAAGCATACCGATCCCCATATCATTAGTTCCGGTACCGCCGATTCCGATTATTACTTTATCTACAAATATTTTCCCCGCTTTTATATCGGAAATGATATTTTGTAATAGAACTCCCATTGCTCTTGAATTTATTAAAAGAGGATGCCTTTTGTCGCTCGGAATTAATTTTAATCCCACACAATTAGCCAACTCTATAAATATTTTCTTATCATTTTTGCTATATCCGACTTCACAATCGATTATCCTTCTGCCAAAAGGTAAAGGAATTTTATATGAAATTATATCCAATCCGAAGTTTTCCATACAAACATTTAAGAACCCATCTCCTCCGTCCGAGATAGGTTTAGAAATTAAGATGACTCTCTTTTGATTTCTTAAATTATAGGAAAATAGATTAGCAATTGAAACCGAATCCGCACATTCCTTAAAACTATTTGGAGCAATGAGAATTTTCATGTTAATTTTATATATGTAAAAGCTTAATAAATCATCTTAAGAAAAGTATAAAATTGGTTCATCATATGCATGAAAAGATTAGCAATATTTTTTCCAAGAAACATTACAAGTATTGATAATGTCTATTGATCTACAAGTGCAAAATTGGGATTAATTTCATTCCCTTTGAATTACTCTAACTTTCTATCATTGGAAATTTCCTTCAAACTTTACCATTCCTTTAGGTCCATTATATATTTTTCTGAAATTAGTAAAATCGTTACCGGATAATTTTATATTACTGTTTTTGTCTCCTTCCAAATCAAGAAATAGATTCGTCCCAGTTGTAGATTCAGAATCATAAACTTTTCCATTCCTAACGTCCGAAAAAATTAAAAATGATTTTGCCTCATTATCACATTCGGCTTTTAAGCCGGATAAATAAATTCCGTTTACATCTTCACATACAATTACAGGTCGAACATCTTTCTTTTCATAATTCAACTCAATATTATTAAATGAAATACTCTCCGCATGACGTACATAAAAACCATACGAAGGTAAGTTGCCCCACATTGTTCCTTCAGGATAATTATTTTCAAGTTCAGGAGCCTCATCTTTATACTCATTCTTATTTACACCTCCGCTGTAGTTAATTATGATATTACTAAGCGAAATATTCTCAATATGATGACCCGGTATTCCTGTAATTGAACAGCCAATGGATTTTACATTATCAGCTACAACATTGCTTATGTTTACATTCTTAAATTCACCTACTTTTGGTGACGCAGCATCATCTTTATATTTTCTCCCCCTGTTACCTAATCTAAGAAATATCGGTACTTCAGGCCCGTCAATTCTAATGTTTGAAATTGTAACCCCTTCGATATTACCGCCATCAACCGTTGCAAGTGTAATGCCGCTTGTTCCTTCTGGCGAACCATAAATTACCTGCTTAACTGAAGAAGGTTTAACTACCATATTAGAGATCGTAATGTTCTTAAAATCACCTGTAGATTCCGTACCGATTTTAATTGCATTACAATGACTGCTAATTATACAATTAGTTATTACAACATCCTCAACTGATTTTGGTGAAGTGCTCTTCAAGGTTATTCCGTCATCGTCTGTATCCCCGGTGCAATCGGAAATTATAACATTTTTACATCCGTCTATATCCATCATATCGTTATTTTGATTTGCGTGGTTAAACACTTTAATGCCGCGTATTGTCAATCCTTCGCAAGCTAAGTATTGTTCCATCCACATTGCTGAATTTTTCAACATAATATTTTTTACGGAAATATTTTTGCATTCTACAAATCGAAAAACAAATGGCCGATTTTCATATCTCTCAGGTTTCTTTTTAGTTTTTACTTTAAATGCTTTGCCTTGTCCGTCTATTGTTCCACTACCATCAAAAGAAATATTTTCAGATTTTTCTGCATAAAATAAACTATATCTTAAAAAGTAATCGTTATATGATTCCAATTCCGGCTTATGTCCTTTATAATTTTTTATGTTTGTACTTCCTAAAATCATCGACCCAGAAGAAAGATATATATTGACATTACTCTTTAAGTCTAATGATCCGGTTAAATATTTCCCTGCCGGCACCAATACAGTGCCGCCGGATTCAGAACATTTATCTATCGCCTTCTGAATTGCTTTTGTATTTAAAGTAATCCCATCACCTTTTGCGCCAAAATCCTTTATGTTAAAAATAGAATTTCTTGTCTGTGCATATAGAGAAACAGAGATCAAATAAAAGATTATTATTTTTTTATTCATTGTATTATTCTTAATTATAATAATTGATTACTTTAGTCACCTTACATTTAACCATCGCCCACTATTCCATTCCTCCATCACTCCAATCCTCCAAGAGTTGGATAAGTACCCTTACCTTAAATTTATTCGTACCGTATATACTTGTGTCTTCCCTGTCCTGTCGGTATTAAAAATTATATTTTTACCGTCAGGACTAAATTCCGGGCAAGGTTCTGAAGCTCCTGTTGACCAGCTCGAATTATGCTTGAATAATATTTTTGTATACTTCAATTGACGATCCACAATCTTATAAATAGCTAAATATTGGCCGTTATATAAGTCGGTAACCCAGGTTTCTTTATCACTAAATATTTGAGGATGTGCTGCTTCAACATTTAACGGAATCATAAAATGATCGCCACTTTTATAATTAGCAGCGCCTATGAATTGTTTACCTTTATCAATTCCGAATTTATATCGGGCAGTAAATCCTAACATACTTCCGTCGGGAAACCAAAATTCATGCGTCCTATGTAAACCAAATTCCTGTGGCGCAACCGGACCACCGTCCGTTCCATCAATGTTCAACCACCATATACGAATTGGAGGTACCCCAAATATTCCCGGTTTATTCTTCTCAAATACATGTGCCCAGCAATAAGAAATAAGTTCAGGATTTACCGGGTTGCAGAGTACATGGTTAATTCTAAATCCATAATCCGGGCTTATCTGGGTTAATTCCTTTGTGATCAAATTCAATCTATAAATTGCATAAGGACCTGTGCTGCATTTTCTTGTGTAACCTGGATTTTTATTCGTTGCAAACACAAAATACTTTGCATCGCACGTAACTGAAAATGATACCGGCTTATATTCTGTAAAAACATAAATAATATTAGCTTTTAAAGTCTCGGTGTTTAATGTCTTTAAAGTATCGCCGTTCAAATACCATAATGTTTGAATATCTTTTAAATGCCACACATTTGGTCTAACATGTAAATCTGCAGTCATTTGTGTCAACTCGCCATTGTTTAGGCTCAGCTTATATAAATTGATTCTTCCGGTTCGGTTTGAATAAATTATTGCCGTACTGTCATCGATAAAAGATTCATCGTTAAAATAAAGATGCCAATTCGTCCCGGTATTTGTCCACTGAGTTATTTCATATCCGGTTGAATCATCTTTCCATGTATGTTTTTCGTTTTTCAAAACTTTTCCAACATAACCATTTACATCATCACCTATTTTAATACTGTCATTTATAATATAAGTACTTAAATCTTTGTCTTTTTTGCCAAACCTCTCCAGCGAGGCGAAATATTCATCCTGCTTTTCCTCTGACCTAAAAATTGAACCTGAACTTAATATTGCCCCTTTACAGGCTAAGTTGTAAGGTTTTCCATATAAATTAGGAAAAGAGAGAATCAGTAATCCAAATAATATAAAGCTTAAAATATTTTTCATTATAATCCTTAGGCTGATTTTATATATTTACTTGCCGAATCTAAGTCTAAATATAGGCTCGCATTTTTATGCTTTCGAAGAATCGAAGCAGGACATTCTGTTGATATATCCCCCGATAAAACATCCTTAATTGCATTTGCTTTTCTGATGCCGGGCACAACTACATTCAAATATTTACCGTTTAACAAAGCCGGTATTGTTATAGTTATAGCCCTCTTCGGTACATCGGGTAATCTTAAAAAACATCCGTCGTTTACCTGTTGTTTTCTGCAGCTTTCATCAAGCATTACGATCTTTACAAACTTTTCATCTGAAAAATCTGCAACTGGAGGATCATTAAATGCTATATGCCCGTTTTCTCCAATTCCCATGCATACTATATCGATTGGTTTTTCCTTTAACAACGACTCATATCTTTCACACTCTTTATCAATATCATCTGTATGGGAATTTATTAGATGAACTTTCTTAAAATCGACTTTTGAAAATAGATGCCGTGTTAAGTATTCGCTGAATAATTGTTCAGCTTTTTCCGGAAGCCCAATATATTCATCCATGTGAAACGCTATTATTTTAGACCAATCGATACTTTTATCTTTTACTAATTCTTGTAAAAATTCATCTTGTGAAGGTGCTGCTGCAAATATCATTCGAATTTCATCTTTATCTTGAAGTATATTTTTTATTATCTGGATAACATTTGCTGCAGAATATTCTCCCAACTTTCGCCTGTTTGGTGTAATAACAATTCTTAATCTTTCAACAGTAAATTTACTTTCTTCATTTGCATGCATAATATTTTTAATCCTGTTTTATCTTCGTACCTTATTATTGATCTTACCCTTAATCTTAATACTAATACCGTTTGTTAGAAATATTTTCTGTAATAATGAAAAATCATCATCTTACTTTTTTTAGATAATTTTCTAATTTGGCAATCTCAACATCCGCGCAAATGATTGCGCCTAATCCTCGCGGATCATTATCATATCTATGTCTTGTTTCATAAAATTCTTTACTGTCTCCGATTCCGGTTCCGCAACAAATGTCTTTTACTACGCCCGCAGATGTTATTTTTGTTTGAAGAGCTTTCCATGCATTAAATACATTGGCACTTAAGTTTTTATCTAAAATACCGCCTGTTATTCCTTTTGCTAATGCAACAATAAACATTGCAGTACAAGAAGTTTCTTCAAATGAATTTTTATCATCAAGCACCTGATGCCACATGCCGTTGATATCCTGGCAATCCAATATCCCTTTTATATGATTTATAAAAATTCTTTCCACTTCATTATAATATTTATTATCCTTCGGTAAGTAGTTTAAAGCATCAGACTCCGCCCATAATATCCAACCGTTAGCTCTTCCCCAAAATATTTTGGATTTTCGATTCGTCTTACTGAACCAACCATGCTTGTATAATTTCTTTTGGGAGTCAAAAAGATACTTATTGAAGTTGATAATCTGCTTTTCAGCTTCATCAAAATATTTCCTTCGATTTGTTATCCTTCCCATTCTTACTAACAACGGTACAGACATGAATAAATCGTCTGCCCAAATTGTCCATTTCTCCGGCTCAGGTCTGCATAATGTCCCATCTGGTAATCTTGCTTGATCATATAAAACATAATTAGCCATTTCAAAAAGCAGCGAATCATAATCATGAACTTTGTCATATAAGGTTATTTCGGCAAACCGAACTGCCGGCGCCCCGGCATCGTCGAGCATGCTTTTCCTAAATATACGGTAATAACTTGTGCGTAAATCATGGTCCTCGTAATATTGTTTCTTAAATAAAGACAAATTTCCTACAATAAAATCACAGTATTTTCTTACGAATCCACGATAGCGCTCGTCACCCGTTGCTTTCGAAAGGTCCATCATTGCCATCATCAATATGCCGTTCGGATAATTCCAATCTGCAAAAGAATCTTTATTAAAAGTGGTTGAGGGATTTATTGTTAATCTTTTGATGATATTAGCTTTTGGAAACTCCAATTGAACGCTCGAAAGAAATTGCTCTGAGAATAGACTATCTACTAAATTTTTCTCCGAATCGGAATTCTTCCCAATCATTAATCCCTTCTTTGAATTAGTTACAAATCCCCACACAAATAAAGAGTGATTCTTTTTGACAATAGGTAATATTTTCGAACATGGATTTTCTTCAACGCCTGTTAACTCACGAAGATAAATTAACGCACTACTTCCTCCCGGCGACTCAATAATAATTCTATTCATCCCCTTATTAAGCTGTACTGCTAATGTGTCCTGGAAAGAAAATATTGAATACGCAATTTCTTTGAAGTGAAATTTCCCTTTATCTTTTCCATTGAAAATCAATTTTTTATTTATCCATATTTTTACCGGCTCCAAATAACTAATACCAAAATTTAATTTCGTATTTTCCTTTACTGATATTTTTGCTAATGCAAATTCCGGCTTCGTACTTTGGCTATGTAATACTTTTGAAAAATCAATTACTTGAAGAT
>JAKBMG010000218.1 GCA_021831685.1 Bacteroidota bacterium
ATAAGGCTCCGTAAAACGGTCAGAACCGCAGAGCGGTGACATATTAGTAGAAAAAGATAAAAAAAAGAATAAAGCTCCGGAGGAGCGACACATAATTAATTTATAGAAGAACATTTTCTAAGTGTTGTCTATAAATGAATAGCCCCTCTGGGGCTTTTTTGGTATAGTCATAAATTATGATGCAATTTGTTAATCACAATTCATTAAGCAAAACACAAAATTGCAAAACATAAATTGATCCTCATAATTATTGAGTCCCAACAAACCACCATGCTACGAATACATATCATGCTCCGTAAAACGGTCAGAACCGCAGAGCGGTGACATATTAGTAGAAAAAGATGAAAAAAAGAATAAAGCTCCGGAGGAGCGACACATAATTAATTTATAGAAGAACATTATCAAAAGAATGTCATCGGTCTTTGTGTCGTAAATGTGCGGCTCTTAGATTCTTGTTCAGGCAATTGCATATGGACGAAATATGATGGATTGTTCTGGAGTGTATTATATAAAATAAGAATCCCGAATAATTTCGCAGGTTATTATAAATTCTAAAATTATTTTGGACAGCAGTGCATATTAAGCTAAAGTACAAATAAAAGCATGAAGTAAATGTCGTGATTATTATCTATTTTTACTCGGTAAAAGATAGATTTTTTGATGAAATAAATACCGGAAATAATTATGACTAAACCTCAAATCTGGGTTGCTGCTTTTTTAGGACTCTTTTTAATTTTATTTATTCTTGAAAAAGTTACCGTGCGTTCCGATGTTCAGGTTAAACCTTCCACTGGAGTAGCTCCGCAAATGGGGCAATCAGCTCAGCCGTCGACAGCAGAGGATTTAATCTCAAGTATTGGCTGTACCAGTTGCCACGGCGCAGATCTAAACGGAACTAAAATGGCTCCAAATATACACGGCGTTAAGAAATATTGGTCAAGAGATAATTTGATTAATTATCTTCGCAATCCAAGTTCTTTTATGTCGTCAGAAAGATTTAAAAATTATAGGGCAAAATATCAGATCATGATGCCGTCATTTAATAATATTGATGTAAAAAACCTTGGCAAGATTGCCGATTATTTGCTACAGCTTCAGTAATAATTTTACAAGATAAATTGTTTAATCACTAAAGAATTACTATTATTTAAAACAAAAACGCCCTGATATTTATCAGGGCGTTCTCATTATTAATAAGTCTATTCGTTATGCGATAGTTATTTCTTTTTCAAGGTAAACATCTTGAATAATATTTAATAGCTTAACTCCGTCAGCCATTGGACGCTGAAAAGCTTTTCTTCCTGAAATTAATCCCATACCTCCTGCTCTTTTATTAATTACAGCCGTTTTAGCAGCTTCGGCAAAATCATTTGCCCCTGAAGCCCCGCCACTGTTTATAAGTCCTGCACGCCCCATATAATTATTAATTACCTGGTAACGTGTTAAGTCAATTGGATGATCTGTTGAAAGATCGGAGTAAACTTTCTTACTTGTTTTTCCAAACTTCAAAGTTTCAAAGCCGCCATTGCACTCCGGAAGTTTTTGCTTAATTATATCGGCTTCGATAGTAACACCGAGATGGTTTGCTTGCCCGGTTAAATCTGCTGCTACATGATAATCTTTTTCTTTTGTCTTGAAGGCTTCGTTTCGTAAATAGCACCAAAGGACAGTTGCCATGCCTAATTCATGTGCATGATGGAAGGCTTCGCTTACTTCGATAATTTGTCTGTCGCTTTCCGGCGAACCAAAGTAAATTGTAGCTCCAACTGCGGCGGCGCCCATTTCGTAAGCCTGCTCAACACCAGCAAACATAATTTGGTCATATTTGTCGGGATAAGTTAAGAGTTCGTTGTGGTTAATTTTTACAAGGAAAGGAATTTTATGTGCGTATTTTCTTGAGCACATGCCGAGCACACCAAGAGTTGATGCAACAGCATTGCATCCGCCTTCGATTGCTAGCTTTACTATATTTTCTGGATCGAAGTACTGAGGATTAGGAGCAAACGAGGCTCCCGCTGAATGTTCGATTCCTTGATCGACCGGAAGAATTGAGACATATCCTGTCCCGGATAATCTTCCGCTCATAAAAATCCATTGAAGGTTTTTTAAGACATTAATATTTCTATCAGATTGAGCAAAAATTCTGTCTACAAAATCGCTGCCCGGTAAATGAAGTTGTTCTTTAGGAAATTTAGCTTTATAACTTAATAGTGATTCGGCTTCCTTTCCTAATAATTCTTGAATTTTTTTTAACATTATTACTCCGTTATTTATTGTTGAACCCTATTGCTAAACACAAAAATAAAGTTAAAAAGGGATTGATTCAATCTTAAATCTAAATTCAAGCAAAATTATTTTTCTACCGAGCGGAAATATTCCAATACTGCGCGCGCATCGTTTTGGGTTAATTGTTGATCGGGCATTAATATCTTATATTCATCAACTAACTTTTCAAGAAGCGGATCTTTTTTCTGCATCTCTGTAGTATTTAAAAGATAATTCAAAATATACGCGGGCGTGTTATTCTTAGTGATATTTCTTAGCGGTGGTCCAATTTTCTTTTGATCGAGATCATGGCAGGCAATACACTTTGTGTTAAAAATATTCTTCCCTGCAGTTACAAGTCTAGGATCTATTGCGCCTAGTGTTATGTTTTTAATAGGTCCTATACCATTGTCATCGGGATATTGATAAGTCGGCTTTGGTATAGCTGCCGGTTGAGTTGGTTGTGTTGGCTGAACCGAAGATTGAATTTGTTCTGGCGCCGGCTGGCTCACATCATATTTCTTATCTGTACATGAAATGTTAATTAAAGCAATCCCAATAATTAATGTAAACAGTCTCTTCATTTCTCCTCCAAATAATCGCTTCGCCAGATTAGAAAAAGCATTATTAGTAATTCAGATTTCAACTAAGTATTAGTCTACTGAAACAATTTAAAGTTTTAAAAGTAGCATATATCGTAAAAATAACCCGCCAATAATATATATTTCATTTTAGTGAGGCAAGAAATTGACTGTGCTAAATGTTACGATGTGAGATTACTCAATTATCAGTTTACTTTGGAAAAACCGCAAAAACAAAAAAGGCGACTTAAAAAGTCGCCTCGAAAAATAATTTCAGAATCAAATTTTACTTTTTAACTGATTCAAAATATTCAATTACTGCAGCAACCTGCTTTTTGCTCAAACTCTGATCCGGCATAATTACACCGTTATATTCTTTTATCAACTTCTTTAATCTTGGATCAGTCTTTTGCATTTCGGTTGTATGCGTAAGATATTTTGTTAAGTATTCGTTAGACAATGTTTTGGTAATATTTCTTAACGGAGGTCCAACTAACTTTCCGTCAAGCTTATGGCAAGCAAAACACTTACTATTAAAGATTGCTTTACCTTCGTTAGCAAGTTTCTTGTCGATTGGGGCAGCTTCTTTTTTTACTTCCACCTTCTTTACCGTTTTAACAGAATCTTTTTCTAATCCGAATGCTGATGCAGTTTGAACTTTTACAGTCATTCCCATGATTGTAAAAAGAGCAAACGCGAACACTAAGATTAAACTTGATGTTGATTTCATTTTCTTTTCCTTTTTTTATTTATAAATAAACCATTCATGATAAACAAATTCAATACAATTAGAATAACACCCACCCAACTACATATAGAGTATTATTATCGGAAGCATTTCTGCCTGTACCGTCATAGTTTGTGCTGCTGCCGTTAAATTTATTATAGGCTACATATTGAACTGCAAATTGAGTATTCAGCCATGGCAAATAGGTAACTTGGGCAGTTAAACCGGCACTGTTCGGTGAGAAGCTGGTATTAGAAGCATAAACAATTGCATCATTGTCGCCGTTTGTGTTAAAGTATCCAAGTGAAAAAGCAACGCCAACGGGTAAATTATAACTTGCATCAACCTTAAATGAGTTTAATTTTAAAGATGGACTAGCAGAACCGCCGGCAAGATAAGTTGCATCAAGATTTTGCTTCTCGGCAACATAAGTCGTGTGTGCAATAATAGTCCCGTTGTCAAGAGTTTTTTCATACTGAGCATCGAATCCAATATCAGTATATTTATCCGTGCTTGCATCGCTTATGCCTGTTGGATAAAATTGAGAAGCCATTCCGTATGTGCCGATTTCTAAATAATCGCTATCCCATTGCTGTTGAAGCGCGACTCTCCAGTATGGCGCATAGCCTGCCAGCGTCATTGTATTGTCGGCAGTGGTTTCAGGAATCGGGCCGCCTTGTTTGGTAACATGATAAAGACTGAATTCACCGTATATTAAATTATCATATAAAGCATAGGCTCCAAGCCCGGAGACTTGTCCACCAAGTCCTCCAATTATTGGGCTTGCACTCGGTGTTGGAGCAACTCCGGAACTAAAATATGGGAATCCCCATGCAGGAGTTGTATTCCAAACGTCTTGAACGGTTGGATTGTTATTTAAAGAAATACCGTACAACAAATCATTTGAAAGTAGAGTCGTATGATCTGCAAATCTCATATCTGTATTATCTAAACCAAATGTCCCTGATTGATCGTCATAAGTAACTTGTATAAAAGAACCAAAATTAGGACTGATTGCTCCCGCGATAAAAAGACTAAACTGCTGCGGAAATTCAGTAACATCATTTTGGGTACCTGGCACTGTAGTGGCTATCTTGTTATAAGAACCCTGAATCATTGCTGAAATAGGTAGAACATTTAATAATTGAAGATTGGTATTATCTTCTTTGTAAGTAGATTTTATTGTCGCAATGCCGGTCATAGTATATCCATTTAACTTGAAAAGCCGACCGAAAGGAGTAAGTTCCGGATAAACATAATGGCAAGCGCTGCATGCTAAATTTGTTTGACGGGCATAACTTGGAATTGAATAGCCGGTGTTGCTTAGTGCAACAATTAAAATCCCCAGTAGTAGAGTAACAACTTTGTAGTTTATTACTTTTAGTTTCATATAGAGCCTCCTGAAATTAATTAATGAATAAATTTTGCTTTTACTAACAAATATTAATTTCAATGTTAGTTAAAGTATAAATGAAAAATAGTAACAGTTATGTTACCCAAATCACTGAAAATATTGATACTTAAAAAATATCCGCTATTATGAAGAAATGCATTTTTTTCAACTAATAGTTATTCAAATTCTGTTAGCAGATTGAAATAAAAAGTTGAAGAATATTAATGTCGAATAATTGACAAAACTTGACACAACTGCATTATTGCTAGTGGTTCACAGATATTCAAATCTTGTTCCAAATTTATGACAATTAAAATGTAATAATAATAAATTATATTTTTAAATTCTTCTTTATTTTGGGATTTATGCTCTTTATGTTACCAATTATGAGAATTAGGATAATCTTGTAAAAACAAAAAAGCGGCTACAAAAGCCGCTTTTATAAAAACCATGAAAAATAATTACCAAATCTTTACAAGCTTGTCTTCCGGATTTCGCATTGGATCGCCCGGTTTTACATTAAAAGCCTTCCAGAATGCGGGTGTATTGCTTAATGGTCCATCAACTCTGTAATGTTCCGGTGAATGAGGATCGACCTTTACCCTCAGTCTTAATCTTTCAGGTCTGTTTTTTATTTTCCAAATATTTGCAAAAGATAAGAAAAATCTTTGTGCAGGAGTAAACCCGTTTATTTCTTTTCCGCTTTTGTACTCGGCAGTCTTTTTAAATGCATCAAATGAAATATTGATTCCGCCCAGATCTGCAATATTTTCCCCTTCGGTTAACTTGCCATTGATATGTAAAGTATCAACCGCAACATAACTATCAAACTGATCTATAATCTTTTGGGCCCTTTTGTCAAAATTTTCTTCATCCGCCTTTGTCCACCAATCTTTCATATTCCCTGCGCCGTCAAACTGTCTGCCTTGATCATCGAATCCATGAGTCATTTCATGCCCGATTACAGCTCCTATTCCACCGTAGTTAATAGCGTCATCAGCTTTAGGATCGAAGAAAGGAGGTTGCAAGATCCCGGCAGGGAAGACTATCTCATTATTTTGAGGATTGTAATAGGCGTTAACCGTCTGAGGAGTCATACCCCATTCTGTCTTATCAACTGGCTTTCCGATTTTTGCCATGTCTTTTTTAGAATTGAAGATTGATGCGCTTAAAACATTTTCAAAATATGAATCTCTATTTATAGCTAATCCTTTGTAGCTTTTCCATTTATCCGGATAACCGATTTTGACAGTAAATTCAGATAGCTTTTTCAAAGCCGCCGTTTTCGTTTCGGGGCTCATCCATTCAAGTTTTTCAATTCGGGTTTTTAAGGCTGCCATTAAGTTGTGAACTAAATCCAAAGCACGCTTTTTTGCATAAGGCGGAAAGTATTTTTCTACAAATAATTTTCCAAGCTCCATTCCGATCTGCCCGTCAATTGTTCCGAGCACTCGTTTCCAGCGGGGTTGCATTTCTTTTGTCCCGTTAAGAATCTTACCATAAAAATTAAAATTTGCTTCAACAAAAGGGCTGCTCATATAAGGCTCGGCAGAGCGGATAATATTCCACTGTAAATATTCTTTTAAAGTTTCAATCGGAGTCATTTTAACAACATTACTTACTTCTTTGAAGAAATCCGGTTGCGCTACATTAATTTCTCCGGGTTTTGGAACTCCTATTAAAGTGAAATACTCATTCCAATTAAAGTCTGATGAAAGCTCGGTCAATTCCTTTACAGTCATTTTATGATAAACATTGTGCGGATCACGCTCTTCAACCCGTGGCATGGAGGCTTTAGCAAGCTGTGTTTCAAGAGCTAATATTTCTTCGGCGGTTTTCATCGCTTTAGTTGAATCATAACCGATTAGCATAAAAGATTTTGTGATAAGCTGCGAGTAATTCTCCCTAATAGTTTTAGTGCTCTGATCGTCTTTCAAATAATAATCCCGGTCCGGCATACCTAATCCGCTCTGGTATAATTGACCGATATTCATCTTGCTGTTTTTTGCATCGGCTCCTGAGCCGAATCCAAATAACGGATTTGAAAACCCCAGTTGAATTTTTGCTAATTCCTTATAAAAGTCTTGTAAGTTGTTGATAGCATTTACAGATTCTAATTCTTTTTTAATCGGAGTAAAACCCTGTTTGTCAATTTGAACGGTGTCCATGCCGGTGTAGTAAAAATCGCCAACAAGCTGCTGGCTGCTTCCTTTTTTTACATTAGATTCTTTTTCTACACTGGATAAAATATTTTTTAACTTATTTAAGTTTTCATCGCCTAGAATATAAAATGATCCCCAACCAGAATATGCGGCTGGTATTTTTGTGTTTTTTAACCAAGTTCCATTTGCATATTCGAAAAAATCTACGGTTGGGCTAACTGTAGTATCCATGTCCTTTTTGTTAATCTCATCATTTTCACCTAAACTTTGGCAAAATGATTTGGAAAATATCACCGAGGCAAAAAGAAGCGGGAAGAGTAGGATTGAAAAGTTACCCTTAAAATAAGACATAATTGTCACCTAATTTAATTTGTAAAATATTAAAGCCGTTTTTTTAGCTTAATTAAAAATATAAAAATTTTGAATAAATATTTACTTAATTGTGAAGAATGGCTTAATTATAATTTTATCGGATGATATTTCCTCTCTAAAAAAGTGGGAAATTCGAAAAGGATTTGATTATTCCCACATTCAAAAGTTGCCTCAGAAAATTCAACCTGCCTAAAAGATTTACCGTAAATATTAAATATATACCGCTGTTCATATTTTTTTTGTAACTGAATTTAGGCTTTGTATTTTTGGAGGGTAAATTAGAGTTCACTTATCACAAAAACGATCAGGTGAAAAATTTTCCTCATAAAGGAAATATTTTATTAAAACTTAATATTAAAGGTACTATCATGAAAACCACAAAAACATTATTGCTTGCCATTTCACTTTTACTTCTTCCATTGTCTGCCTTTGCAGCAAGTAGTTCATCTAGCAGCGACCAGAGCGACGTTGAACAAGCTGTTACTAATTTTGTCAATAGCGTTGACTCAAAAAATTCTGCAGAACTTCAAAAAGTTTTATTTACAGATGGGTCATTCCTTACTTATAGTACTTTTTCTAATAAGATTGAACATTATTCCGCAGACCAATTCATTAATTTAGTTAAAAGCGGGCAAAAAGGCGGCTGGGTTAGAAATGTAAATTTTGTTTCAGTTGATATTGATGGAAACACAGCAATTGCTAAAGTTAATATTACAGACCCAAGATTAAAAGAAACTGGTTTTGTTACTCTTATTAAAGATAATGGAACATGGAAAATTGCAGGTGAAGTTTCGACTTTGGGATTAAATAAATAATAGCTCCTCTTCTTGTTTAATCGGTGTAGGTATATTTCTTTTAGATATATCACACCGGTTATCTATTTTAAATAATAATTTTATCTTTATAATATTGTCGTTTAAGTTTTTGCCTGTCCGGTAGGCAAGATTTAGCGTGCTATAGTATTGCCGTTTAAATCTTTGTTTTTTATGTCAAGATATTTTTATGATAAATTTCATTGCGTTTCATTCAAAATTCATAATTCAAAATTGCGGCCTGCCTGTCTGCCGGCAAGCTTGCCGCTATATGTGTTTCACAACTATTATAATTTAAATTAAAATAGAATTACTTATTCCCAGAATAATTTTCGGTTAGTTATTGATGGATAACATTTCTTTTATACACGTTATATGGGTAGCTGTTTGCGCCGGAATTATTGGTACTGCAGGTATGGAGTTCGCTTTGCAAGGCATTACAAAATCCGGTATTGTAAATGCAGATATGACGCGCGCTCTTGGTAGTCTTTTTACAAAATCACGGAAATATTCTTATCGTATCGGTATTATTCTGCAAGCTATATCGGGAATTATTTTTGCTTTCATTTATATCTTTGCCTTTCTATTAATCAATCCTCATGATTTTATTAATTTTATCGGCGTGGGAATTTTGATGGGTTTTATCCAGGGAGCCGTTGTAGGTTTTGTACTTGTGGCAGCAGTTGCAGAAAATCATCCACTGCCGGAGTTTAGACAAGCCGGGTTTTCTGTTGCCTTAGCTCATTGGGCAGGGCATTTGGTTTACGGCTTTTTAGTAAGTGCAGTATTTTATTTAATTGGTTTCTAAAATTTTAAGCTTATTATATCATTATAAATTATAAACGCCATCAACAAAAGCAAAATCACAAATCCCGCATTCTGAATTGCAATTTTTACTTTTATAGGTATTTCTTTTTTCGTTATGCCTTCGATTAATATCATAATCAAATGACCTCCGTCTAACGCAGGAAAAGGGAAGATGTTTATAATAGCAAGGCTTAGACTTAAAAATGCAAGGAAGAAAACAAAGCTTAAAATTCCATTATCTGCAGATTTGACCGCATATTGTGCAATCTTTATAGGTCCGCCAAAGGCTTTCCCAAATGCAATTTTCCCGGAAAAAACTTTTCCGACCATTTGAAAAGTTAATTGGGTATAGGTGGCTATATCTTTTGCTCCGTAATAAAATGATTCGAAAAAACCATAAGTCTTAAATTCGACAGGACCGGTAAATTCCTCAGCTAAACCAATTCCAATCATTCCATCAGCCCCTGGCGTAACGGATAAGCTTACCGTATCCTTGTCTCTTAGAACACTTATTGGCATAGGTGTGTTTTTATGCCCGGAAATTATGTGTGTAACTTCCTGACTTGTAAAAATAGGAGTATTGTTCAGTGAAACGAATATATCGCCTGCTCTTAAACCGGCTTTACTTGCCGGCGAATTAGGAAGTACTTGAACAATTCCTGCTTTTATGCCTTCCGGAATTAAAAATAATTCCTTGCTTTCGTCAGAGGGAACTTTTGAGCGTGGAACCATGATTGTTTCATGGATTCCGTTTCTTTGAATTGTGAAATTTAAGTTCTGTCCAAGATATTTTAAGAATATATCCGACTTAACATTTTCCCAGTTTTCTACCGGAGTGCTGTTGATGGATAGAATTTTATCGTTAATCTTAAAGCCAAGCGAGTCTGCTTCGCTATGCGGTACAACGTAACCGATTGTAGTAGTTTTGGTAGTCTCTTTTCCTCTGTAAAAATTTGACCACCAAAAAACCATGAGGGCAAGAAATAAGTTCATAACTACTCCTGCAGTAATTACGATTACTTTTTTCCATGTTGGCTGGACTCTAAACTCGTAGGGCTTTGGTTCTTCGTTTGCAAACTCAGTATCAAAACTTTCGTCAACCATACCGGCTATCTTTACATATCCACCGAGAGGAAGAAGGCTCAATCTGTAATCGGTATTACCTTGCCCGTCAAAATCTTTAGGTAAATCTCCAAATGTAAAACCATTTATTTTATTCCAACCGAAAAGCCTTTTTCCAAATCCGATTGCAAAGACATCTGCGCGCATCCCAAGCAGCTTTGCCGCGGCAAAATGCCCGAACTCATGAATAAAAACTAAGATTCCGATAGTTATAGCAAAATAGATAATATAATCCATTGAAACAGATGCTCCTTTTTAATTTAACCCGGACACAAATTCTCTTGTCAGCCGGTCACATTCGTAAATAGTTACTAAATCAGGGGATTTATGATTTTCAATTTTTTCCAAAGCTTTATATATAAAACTTGGGATTGTGGTAAACTTAATTTTCCCGCTCAAAAATTTATCAACCGCAATTTCATTTGCTGCATTAAGAATGCATGGTGCGGTTCCACCCGCATCTAAGGCTGAGTATGCAAGATTTAAACATTCAAACTTTTCAAGATCAGGTTCGAAAAAAGATAGAAATCCGATCTTTGAAAGATTCGTTCTTTCAAAATCATTTTTACAGCGCTCCGGATAGGTAAGAGCATATTGAATCGGCAATTTCATATCCGGCAATCCGAGTTGTGCTTTGATTGAACCATCGGTAAACTGAACCATTGAATGAATAATTGACTGCGGGTGAACTACTACATCAATTTTATCTTTGGTCATTCCGAAAAGCCAGCGCGCTTCAATAACCTCCAAACCTTTATTCATTAAAGTTGCAGAATCAATCGTAATTTTCTTCCCCATCTTCCAATTGGGATGGTTAAGTGCTTCTTCAACGGTAATTTCATTAAACGTATTTTTATTCTTATTCAAAAAAGGTCCGCCGGATGCCGTAATAATTAATTTCTCAACGCTCGCTTTATTTTCGCCTTCGAGACATTGAAAAATTGCGCTGTGCTCAGAGTCAACCGGTATTAGTTTTGAATTATATTTTTCACAAAGACTTGTAATTAACTCTCCGGCAACAACTAAGGTTTCTTTATTTGCAAGCGCAATTGTTTTACCCCGCTTAATTGCTTCGATAGTTGGCGCTAACCCGTTTGAGCCAACCATAGCACCGACAAAAATGTCGTAATCCAAATTTGCAGCCACTTCTATCAATCCGGAATTTCCGGTAATAACCTTGCACTTATTGCCGACTTTTTCTATTAGCCGTTTGCCAAGAATTTCATCGTTAACAACTACTATACGAGGCTTAAATTCGTTTATCTGTGGCTCAAGCAAGTCTATTCTTGTGTTAATGGTAAGTGCGACGACTTCAAATTTATCAGGGAAATTTCTGATCACATTTAAAGTGTTTTTTCCAATAGAGCCGGTAGAGCCTAAAATTAAAACTTTTTTCATAAACTCAATTAATTAAGATCTAAAAGTAAAGAAGATTGGTTTTGGAATCAATGTTATTTGATTTGTCAAATCCAGAAATCATTTACAATCCTATAATGTTTTACAGCACATTAAAAAAAGAGTCTTTGAAAATAATAATGATAAAAATTATTTTAACTTAAATAATTAACCTTTTCATTATTATAACAGAAATTATATGAAATCATTAAAACTTGGGTTGGTTTTATTTATTCTGAGCATTACCGCTAATCAAAACTTTGCGTTACCACGGTATGCCCTAAGAATGGGTGCGCAATGCATGGACTGCCATATAGACCCTTCCGGCGGCGCCATGCGAAACCGGGGCGGTTGGCATTATGGTCTTAGGGTATTGCCTCTTGTCTCTCCCAGAGAAAGAGATAAAGACCTTACGATGGATGATTATATAGGAAAAAATATTCAATTCGGACTTGACTACCGCTCGCAATATATTTATTCCCAACAGTTGGGCAAAACCACTTTTCAAAAAATGCAAGGTTCAATGTACATAAATGTGAAAATTATGGACAGTATTGATATTTACAGTAATTATGATTTCGTTAATGCAAATTGGGTAGGATTCGTAATTGCCCATATTCTTCCGAACTCAAGTTATATAAAAGCCGGTAGTTTTGTCCCCGATTACGGAGTTCTACTTGATGATCATACCGCATACACTCGCGGCGGTGACCTCGGATATTTATTTACAACAAATACGCGGCAAGGTTTAATATTTGACCCTCGCTATAATGTTACAGGTGTTGAAGTCGGCTATAATATCTCAGATTTCGGATTGTTCACTGCAAGTGTCGGTGCCCCGGTTTCACTTAATTTTCAAAGCGATCCGGCTTATACGGCAAGCATTCATTTCTCGCCGGTTATTGCAAACAAAGTTGCATTAATGTTTGGAGGTTCCTTCACAAACTTTTCCGGTCCTTTAATTTACACCCAAGTTCCTTCGGAACATAAAGTAAATATGTATGGCGGATTTTTAGGATTTGGCGTTGATGATTTTACACTCATCGGCGAATATGATATTGCCCAGGATTATATTCTCACCGGGACTAAATCCAGTGCACAAATGTTGGAAGCCTCTTATGTTGTAACGAAAGGATTGGAAGCTGTTCTCAGGTACGATAGATTTAATCCGGATATAAGCTTAACAAATAACGATGTATCAAGGTTAGTGGTAGGTTTTAGCTTTTATCCTTTCAGCTTTATAGAACTTATTCCAGAATACCGATTTCAATTTGCGCATCAGCAGCCAAACCAGCCGCCTCTTCCTAAACAAGATTCGGCGCTGCTTCAATTCCATTTGTATTATTAAAAATAATAGTTTATTAGAAGCCATAAAGGCGAAAAAGAATTTGATATAATACTTGAAGAAACATGGAATACCAAAAAAGTATGTTACTAATTCACATAGTTTCTTTATTGAAAAAGATAACCATCGATGTAGGTTGAATCAGCTTCAAATAGTATTTGTTTTCCATCAGGTGAAAATTTTGGATATTGGATAACCGCCCATTGGAAGCCGGGTTTTAGTATAGTTATGTTTCTTGTTCCAATGTCGTAAATATAAACTGCTTTCTGTGGGTCTTTTGGTTTTGTATAAATAATTTTACTCAAATCCTTAGACGGACTTTCTTGATAGCCATCAGTCAGAATAATATCTTTATGAGTGGCTATGTCCAAAGTTTGAATGCTATTATTTGCCGAGAAGAGAGCTAAATTATCTGGTAAAACTGTTATGCCGTCGCTTGGTTGTCCTGTTAAGACATAGTAACTTGCGGCAGTTTTGAGATTATATTCTATAATATACCAATCATTGTAATAGTCTCTTCTAATAAATAATAGATTGTTTCCGTCGGGAGTAAATACAGGGTTG
The DNA here is from genome assembly GCA_021831685.1 of Bacteroidota bacterium. Taxonomy (GTDB): domain Bacteria; phylum Bacteroidota; class Ignavibacteria; order Ignavibacteriales; family Ignavibacteriaceae; genus FEN-1297. Next base: position 13,546 of record JAKBMG010000218.1, read on the forward strand.
AAGTATTTATTAGCGCTGTCCGAGACTAATAACGTTTTCCTGTTAGTTCCGTCTGAATTTATAATATCGATTTCAAAGTTATATTGATATGCTATTAACGAATCATTAGGAGAAATCGATTCGTTAGTGGAAAAATCAAAATTTGTATCCCTTGAAATTAGTTTTATAAGACCGCTGCCGTCGATGTTCATTACATAAAGTTCATAAAAGGTGCTGAAGGTAATTATTTTACCGTCATTTGAAATATTGTAGTCCCAAACCGAAAGGTTTTGCGGAATAAGTTGCTGCAATCCGGTACCATCAATATTTATTGAATTAAGGTTTCCAAAAAATATCTTATTTCCGTCAGGAGAGAACTGAGCCTTGTTGCCGTAAGCTAAAAATTTAATGTTTGTGCCGTCGGTATTCATTGTATAAATTTTATTAACGACAACAATCTTTTGAGGATTATTCCCTCCATTTGAATCAATCAAACCGCATGAATAAAATGAAAATATCAAAGCTGGAAGAATGAATAGGAATATCCATTTCCTTTTCGCAATTGCTAAGATTTTTCTATATGGTATTAGTTGAAGGAAAGTCTGAACAGTGTCTTTGGATTTACTTAGTAGAGATGGTTTCATATTATCTTTATGATAGTTGCACATAATGATAACATATTTTATATAAAGAGTAAATAGTTAAACTTAAACAATGTTTTATCCAACTTGAAAAAAATACTTTCTTCTTTCATACGACTGTCATTCGACGACCGTTAGGGAGCGCTCGCCCCGTTTGCGGGGTTTGCGGGGAGAAATCCCATGAATAAAGTTTTCATTCAAATTGGCAGAATCTTATTCCTACAAATAATATCTTTAAAAGATTTTCTTTGCAGAGCACTAATAGCAGTGTTCAATCTTCTTTCATACGACTGTCATTTCGACCAAAGGGAGAAATCCCATGAATAAAGTTTTCATTCAGATTGGCAGAATCTTATTCCTACAAAT
>JAKBMG010000053.1 GCA_021831685.1 Bacteroidota bacterium
ACGAAAAAGACGACTGGGCAGAAGTGAACCAAGAGCATTGAGAACAAAAAATACTAAATATCCATTTTTAAAGGGAAACAGATATCCGTGTTTATTATCTTAACCTTGTACCATTACCCCAGAGGGGCGATACATAAATAAGTGGGCTACTATTATGCCTTTTAATGATTTTCATACAAATGATAACTATTTGTTTTAATATTAAGTTGACTCAGCATTTATGCTGGGGGCAAAATATAACCAAATAATTGGGCTTTAGCCCATAATGAACAAATTTTTGAAGTTAAAACTATAATTTACCATTTTGTTTACTCCTCCTTCTGAAGAACGCAGCATTTCTATCGCTATTTTTGTGTAAGATGACTTATTTATAGAGCCTGGCAAACACTAAATTAAAATTTCCGACGAAGTAATTTTTAATATTAGGATGAAAATACTATCTTTGCTTAGCAAAAAAATCTCAACACGGAGAGGTGGGTGAGTGGCTGAAACCAACGGTTTGCTAAACCGTCGTACGGGTTAAACTGTACCCCGGGTTCGAATCCCGGCCTCTCCGCTCTACAATTAGAAGCCTTGACTACTGAAGAAATAATCAGTTTTCAAGGTTTTTTTGTTTTTAACCTTCCAATTTGTTTTTGCTGTTGATTATTTGAACTCTAATTCTTAATTAGTAATTTATATCAACTTTTACAGTATGTCTTTGCATTTGCGGATTGCAGCCGGTAATGGGAAAGCCATTTCTTATTAACGGAGTTTTCATGTCAGTTTATTAAATAATTTTGTTTCTAATTTCATGGGAGGTAATATGAAAAACTTAATCCGCATTTGTATCTTCTTAATTGCAGTCGCAGCCGCATATCCACAAACAATGGAAAACAAGAATAATATAGTTTATGCTGAACTATTAGGGAACGGACTATTCTCATCTGTTAATTATGAAAGAGTTATTTCTAATAATTTCGACTTGCGGCTTGGTTTGGGATTTGCATTCGACAACTCAGAATCTAATTCAGGCTCGCATCATACCACAGCCTTTTTCCCTTTGGCAATGGCAAATTATTCAATTGATATATACGGCAATAATTATGTTGAAGTCGGCGGCGGTGTTTTAATTGCATCTTCAGATTTTATTATATCGGATACATTTTCACAATCATCGCTCGTCTTCGTTCCTACTACAGCCATTGGTTACCGCTACAGTCCTAAGAACGGAGGATTTTTCTTTAGCGCCGCATTTGATATGTTCATTATGGCAGGCGTAACTCCCTGGGGCGGCTTAGGTATTGGCTATAGGTTTTAATTATAGTTTGTAAATAAATCCACCCGAAAATGAAAAATATGAGTTTGTGTTTCCGAATAATCCGTTAAAACTACTATTCAAATAATTATACAAATGCTCAGTGCGAAAATGACGCCCGCTTAATTGGTAAGTTCAACAGCAAGTGTTTTTGCCGTGTAAGTTTTGGGTAGAGAGAAATATAAAAACCTTTGGAGTAGTTCAAATAATTTGTCTTCGTTCTCAAGAGGTGGAACTGTTGAAAATTTTTTAATAACAATAGGTCGTGCAATAGAAATTTTTTCAACTCGTTCACCATTTCGGTATAAGCGAAACTCTGTAAAGTTTGTTAAAATAACATTCGGGAAAGTTGATAAATATCTTCCGAGTTGTTCGGAATCTTCAATTCTATCAAGGTCAACTCCTAAATCTTTAGCTTCAATGTAACCAATTATTTTTTGTCTTCCATCCCAAATTCTAAAGTCAGGGTTTCCGGCTTCTGTTTTTTTAGGAAGAATGGTTACATCTATTTTCTTTTTCCGTTCGGAGTTAGAAAACTCCGTAATAAAATCTGCAAGATGTTTATAATAAGATTCCTCTCTTGCATCGCCTTTTTGGTAGGTCTTGAATAGATTTGATAGATATCTTTTTGTCATAATTTAGAATAATTTGTTTTCTTCAAATGTGTTTACAGTCCCTTCTTCCTGAATAACAATCTGAAGACTCAGCGCTGAAGCATTTATTTGTTTGTGAATCTCAGCAACTCCCCAGGAATAATAATCTTAAAATTATTTTTTATATTCATCTTAAAGTCAAATACTTTATCCCAATAAATTCTATATCAACTTAAATAATTACTTTTGAATCCGCAAGAAGATTATACAATTCTTTGGGTTATATGCTCCACATATAGTATTGGAAATAATATTTTTGTTTTTTATGTCAAAATATTTTTCGTGCTAAATTTTCTCAATTTCATTGCGTTTCATTCAAAATTCATCCGCGGCGGATTCATAATTCAAAATTGCGGCTTGCCGCGCTATGAACTGTTCACCAAAAAAAGATCTTAAAGATTAAGCATAGATAGAATATACATATCGCGCTAAGAGATAATACTTCTTAGCCATCTTTGCTAACTAGAACCTCCTTGCACTAATTCTATCTCCGTCCTAATAACGTTAGCTAAGTCTTTAACGTATGAATGGAATAATGATCTTACTACTTTGTCTAAAATAAAATAATTCGAACGACATTTATTATTAAAAGAATAAGCAGCAATACTACAGTAATATCAATGATTCAGTTTAGTTAATATATCAGAAGTTGACTATTAGTCTACTTCTGTCTAATTTATTAAACCATTTTCTTATTTAGTTTATAAATTAAAGCGGAAGTCGACTATGAGCACCCATAGAATGGGAAAAATAAACCAGCTTGTCATGGAATGGCCTCAAGGGACAGTTAGACTGGCATCAAGCTTAAACAAGTTAGGTTACTCCAAAGACTTGTTGAAAAAATATGTGTATAGCAATTGGCTTGAGTCTCTGGGATACGGCGCATTCAAACTTGCTGGAGACTCAACAGGATGGGAAGGGGCTCTTTTCGCATTACAGTCTCAACAAAACTCAACAATACACCCAGGAGGCAAGACGGTATTCCAATTAAAAGGTTATGCACATTATCTAAGTCAAAGACATACAATAATATTTCTCTTTGGTTCGCCTCAAGATTGCTTGCCGAAGTGGTTTAAAAATCAAAAATGGTATGACACCATAAATTACTCAGCAACCAGTTCATTTGACTACTCCAGTAAAATCTATTTCAGCGAACTAGAATTAGGCAATTTCAATATTAGAATATCCTCACTGGAACTGGCTGCATTAGAAATGCTGTATTTAGTTCCTCAACAGCAAAGTTTTGATGAAGCTTTGCAGTTATTAGAAGGATTAACAACGCTAAGACCTAAGGTACTGCAATCACTATTAGAAAAATGCAAATCCGTGAAAGTAAAGCGATTGTTTTTATACATGGCAGAGAAAAACAACCATACTTGGTTCAAAGAGCTGAACTTAAAACGCATCAATCTTGGCAGCGGCAAACGTGTAATAGTGAAAGGCGGAATGCTTGATAAAAAATATAATATAACTGTAAAAAGGTAAATGATAAAAGATAGTCACTACTATAGACAAGCGGAGCTGCTGTTGCGTATACTCCCTATCGTAAATCGTGAGGAAGTCTTTGCTTTGAAAGGCGGTACGGCAATAAATTTCTTTTACAGAGATTTGCCACGATTATCAGTTGATATTGATTTGACATATTTACCCTTGAAAGACAGAGATAAGTCGTTGAAAGAAATTAATGATAGATTACTTGATATCGAAGGAGAAATATTTAGAACATTACCAAGGTCAAAAATTACTCACAAACAATTATCTGAAAGCAAATTAGCGTACGGCTTGGTGATTAATAATCAAAATGCTCTTATAAAGATTGAACCTAATACGACAATCCGGGGCATCGTTTATCCCACCGTTAAAAAAAGATTGTGTACAAGGGCAGAGGAAATATTTGAACTTAGTCTTAGCGCTCGTGTTCTATCTTTGGAAGATATTTATGGCGGGAAAATTTGTGCAGCTTTAGACAGACAACATCCACGCGATTTGTATGATATTAAGTTGCTTCTTGAAAACGAAGGGATTTCAGATAAGACAAGGAATGCATTCATTGTATATTTAATAAGTCATGACAGACCGATTGTCGAAGTATTAAATCCCGGATTACGGGATATAAAGTTGATCTATGAAAATGAATTTTCCGGTATGACTTTGGATAACGTTACTTTGCCTTCTCTAATAGATACCAGGCTTAATCTGATAACGTTGATCAAATCTTCTTTGACAGAAAATGAAAAGCTTTTCTTACTGTCATTTAAGAATATGACTCCTGACTGGACGCTATTGGGATTAGAGGGAATTGAGAACATGCCTGCAATTAAATGGAAAATGCTGAATCTAAAAAAGATGAAACCAGCTAATCACAGAAAGGCATACGAAAAGCTTGAAGATTATCTTTTGAAATGATATTGACACAACTTGGGCTTTACCTCAACAAATAGTGCAAATTTAGTCTAATTTCAAAGCTTTTAGATAATGCAGTAGAATCCCGACCTCTCCGCTCTACAATTAGAAGCCTTGACTACTGAAGAAATAATCAGTTTTCTTGTTTTTGGTATAATACCGCAAACAAAAGAAAATTAGCAGGCATGGACTACTATTCCTATTTTTGCTGCAATAGGGACAATAGTTGGTAGTGTTTGGGGTTATCTTGATGGCTATAATTATATCTACCAATTTAGTCAATAGAATTTGAACATTTTTCAAAAGTAACTTTTCAACTTAAGTATTATAATAAATCCCATTAGTACAATATAGCCACTATTACTGATGGGCGAACTTTAGAAGTGCTCTTTAGCAAGCTGAAACGGCTACTATAACGGTAACTTTTATTACATTATTTTAAAAGAACTATTTTAGTGGAGCTAATCTTGTCCGCAACTCTTAAATTTGCAATATAGACACCGCTTGAAACACTTACACCGTTTTCATTTTTGCCGTCCCATTTGTATAAATAATTACCGGGCGGTAAATTATTGTTTATTATTCTCCTTACTAACCTTCCTTGTATATCAAATATCGAAAGCTGAACTAAAGAATTTGATAAGCTCTCAGGGATAGTAATATTTAATGTTGTGCTTGGATTAAACGGATTTGGAAATGCTTTTACTATTAAAAAACTGCCGGGAACATTTTGTCCGCCGCTGTTATTCTGAATTCCCGTAATTAAACTTTCTCCTGTACCTCTGCTTGCTCCGCTGATATTTGCCAGGTAATTGTTTACCCACGAAGGACGAAGCGCTGAAGTTAGGGCTGAATCCTTCCACTCTTGATCCGTCAACCTTATGAAGTTTGCTGAAGTATACTCATAAAAACTCATTACAGGTCCGATGAAAGCTGTGTTCTGGTTATTCGGAAGCGGAGCAATAAAGACTCCTAAATTAACCGGCCCGGTACCGACATGCTTGACCCAGCCCAAATCATTACCGGAACAATCTGTAGGTACCGTGTGTACGTCTGCAACAGTCATGTCGTTATTTAAAAATCCTTCAGAAGAATTTAGATAGTCCATGTAAAATAATTTTGAGTACCATCCGTCGTAAGGAAGACTGCCGCTGCCTCCGTCTGTATTATAAATTACTCTTTTAAGAAAGTCGGATTCTTGCTGACTGAAAGCGGTTCCGTCCAATTCCTTTTCCGATATTGTAAATAAAGTATCTGCAATTTTGCCGAGATTATTAAAATAATAATTTATCGTATTCATAAAACCAAAGTTATTTAAATTAAGATTTGAGAATTTATTTTGAGCATTCTCGGCAAGTATCTTCAGGTTTTGGTAAAATTCAGGGAAAGGTTCAATATAGGTATATGGAAATGAACAAGTAGTAGATCCTGTGTATGACTGTTTTGCATATAATAAATTATCGTGCCTAAGCTGAGCCCATGAAGCCAACTGAGTATTTAATTTTTCCTGCCAAAAACCCGCTGAAGTCATAAATAAAGGCAAATTGCTTCTGTCTTTAGGAGGATTTAATGCCCTTATTGAATTTAACCACATATTATAAAAGCTATTTTGCCAAAAGCTTGTATCGTATGAGTCGATTAAATATCTCAGCGAAGCAAGATTCCTGCCGTAATCATAATCAGTAATTTCATTTTGAAGTAATTGTGCAGCAGCATTATTACCCAATGCAAACATTGGATCAAGAGATGATGGTAAAAGCCTGCATGTAGGCGTTTTGTCATAAACAACATTTGAAAGAATGTATGAATCAATTACAAACCTCTGCCCGAATAAAAGAAATGATGACGCTGGAACAATGCTGTCCGGATCTAATGGATTTTCGGAAAGAATCTGAGATAGTATTAATTGATTTGCAAACGACTGGTTCTTCAGGGTATCTTGAAAAGTTATAAGCTTTAAACTATCCAGAAGATCGCTTGCTTTATTTAAACCGACCGCATTTTTCAAATAAGCTAAATTATCTATTGTAACATTGTCCTGGTTTCCTACAAAATACTCTAATATGTTTTCAATTAAATTATATGAACTACTTACCTTTGTCGCATCAAAAAGCTCCCGAATTAACATTGCATCAATTGTTTGTCGCTGCAGTGAATTGTAAATCTCAATTGAATCGGCATTTATATTTGCGTTTGGCATCAATAAATAAATCTCGGTTCTTCCCAGCCATATCATTGTTCTAAAATAATTTGCTAAGATTGGATATTGAGGATCATCATAATGACCTCTTGGAGTAAATTGACTCCAATCATATACCACAGGTATGGATGAAAATAATGTATCTTCACTTGTTCCTGAGGCGGACATTATTTTAGAAATTACGTCGTTAATCTTTGAAGTATTATCGGCATAATACGGACTAACCTGCTGCCCTAATAAATTTAATGAAACGTTAAGATAGAAATCCGCGTCTTTCAGCATTTGGGTCATCGAAGGATTGTTTGAATAGACAGATTCTAAATTTGGAATGCCGGAATACATTTTATACAGCATACTTTTTAAAGTATCAATGATAACGCTTAGCTCAACATCCTTTAATATATTATCATATGACATATGCAGAGCATACAGGATCGCATCTGTTGAAACAAAAACCGGTAAATCCTGCTGGAATATTTGCATAAAGGCTCCCCCGAAGGAACTGCCGTTTAGCCGCTCGCTGATAACAAAACCATTCTGCTGAAGCAGAGATTTTTCATAACTTGTTAAATTATATTTTGCGTCGATGCTGTCGAAATAAACTGCTGAAGAATCATTCATATGTATATTGGATGCAAACTTGCCGGCATTATAAAGCTGCCGTAATGACCCCGAAGAAATATTCCGGTGCGATTGAAGAAATAGCTTATAGTTTTCTACATTAAAATTATTGCTTTGTGCGGCGGTATTTGTAAAGAAAATAATCTGAAGTAAGAATATGCCAAATGACATAAAAATCTTTTTCATAACTTCCCTCAATTACTCCTATCGAATTTACTAAAATATAAAAATAAAGTAAACAGCTATCGGCAAATGCGCAATGGGCATTGGACCATAAATAAGGTAACCGAAGCAGACTTGTATAATAGTCGTTGGGTCATAATATGGGGAACCAAAAATTATGAAGGTTATCTATGAGCAATTTAGCAAAAAAAAGGACACCTTATAGAGATTAGGAAGCGTTACTTTTTAGCAAAGAATTCTGAGAAATCTCTTATTCTTGATGAACTTTGAATCGTATATAGTTTTAACAGGGAATATGCCATCAGGCAGCACCTGAACCAATCGGCAGAAAACTTAAAAAAAGTGCAAGAAAGCCTATACGCGATTTCATAAGATTCCAAATGTCTCGATTTAGATTGCCAAGAGTTTTTAGGTATTTCTTTTCTCTGATGAAGGACACTGGCTCAGAGAGAAATAATAAACCAAAGCTGCAGAATAGACAAGCAAGAGCTATTATTGCAGACGCCATCCAGGGCTGCGATAATCTTTCTGCCAACCACAAACCTGCACCCCCTCCTAAACCTACTCCTCCAAGATTCCCGGCTTGTGACCAACCTCCTGCACTACCTTTTAGGTTATCCGGTGTATCGTATGCCATTAAACTTTCTGTGGACATATAAATGAAAGTATTTGCGAAACTTGCTAACAAAACAATTACGGACATCAATGTTAGATATTCAACTTTCCTTTGGCTAATTTGAATTTTGTAAAATAAAGAATAGTAAATTATAAGATTATCTGCACTTGGAAGACAAACAAAATAATTAGGATAGCAATTGAACTTTTCTCCAAGGTCATACTGTTTTTTTTATGAATGCATCCGCCTTTCTGCTCACTGCCATTTTCTTCTGATCTTGTACGAACATTTCAGCTTTTTCTTTTTCCATCTCGATTGTCTTTAGTGTTTCCGATTCTTCTTCTTTAAATTCAGAGCGTAATACTACAATTTGAGCTTCTGTTGCTGCACGTTTAAGTTCTAGTCCAAATTGTTTACGTTCAATGTCTTGTTTACGCAATAATTGTTCGGCATCGTTTTTCGCTTCCTGTGATAATCGAGCCGAGCCCGTTAATACGCCTTCCGGACCAACATAAACATTAAGCAATTCAATTCCGTGATCGGTCAATTTGAACTCACGGATTTGATTGGAATGCGCCATACCGCGCGATTTAAGAATATACATTCCTCTATTACGTTCGCCGCCAATTTCAATATCGCGTAAAAGCAGCCATGTATCTATCAGAGATGATATCGACATATCTGTAAGCTCCTGATTATCTCCCGCGCTCGAGAGATTAGCAAAGAATGCAGTGATATTTCTCATCTTCAAAAAATCCACAAGACGCAGTAACATTATTTTTACTTCAGTTTGGTTCCCCCCTATCACGAATGCATCAATCGGGTCTAATACGACTATCTGCGGCTGGACTTTATTTATCAATTTAATACTTGTAGTTAGATGATGTTCCAATCCATGAAGTGTTGGGCGCGTAGCATGAAAGTTAAGCAAGCCCTTTTTCACGTATTGCTCTAAATGTATCCCAATAGAAGACATATTGCGCATAAACTGACTGGGTGATTCTTCGAAAGCAAAATAGAGAACCTTCTCACCTCTCTTGCAAGCAGCTTCAACAAATTTTGCTGCAAGGCTCGTCTTTCCGGTGCCGGCAGTACCGGATACAAGCACTGTACTTCCGCGAAAGTAACCCTTACCGGACAGCATTGTATCAAGTCTTGGAATACCTGTGGAAATTCTTTCTTTGGATGAAATGTTATTCAAGCCCAGCGAAGTGACAGGAAGAACAGAAAATCCATCCTCATCAATTAAGAAAGGATATTCGTTAGTGCCATGTGTTGAACCTCGATATTTCACAATTCGCAATCGCCGTATAGATGATTGTTCGGTAACGCGATGATCCAGCAGAATGACACAATCGGAAACATACTCTTCCAAACCCTGACGTGTCAATGTGCCATTGCCCCGTTCTCCGGTGACTACTGTAGTAACGCCTTTCTTTTTCAGCCATCCGAATAAACGTCTTAGTTCTGTTCGTACGACAGTAGCGTTGGGCAACGCTGTAAATAGTGATTCAATCGTATCCAGCACAACACGTTTTGCCTGGATACTTTCAATTGCATTGTGAATGCGTACAAACAAACCTCTCAAATCATATTCACCGTCCTGTTCGATTTCTCCCCTTTCAATGTGAATGTGCTCAAGCCAAATCTTTTTATTTGCAACAAGCCTATCCAAATCAAAGCCTAACGAAGAAACGTTTGCCGTTAATTCTTTTTCAGTTTCCTCAAATGAAATAAATACGCCCGGTTCATTGTAAAGCGTAGCACCGCGAACAATAAACTCCATGGCAAATAGTGTCTTTCCACAACCAGCGCCTCCGCATACAAGTGAGGGCCTTCCTTTCGGTAATCCACCGCCAGTGATTTCATCAAATCCTTGAATACTTGTGGGCGATTTTGGCAGCATCATTCGCTGAAATTCTAATTTCTTTTTTTTCATAAGATTTAACTCCGGAAATGTCAATAATTCAGTAATATCTATTAAACATAACTTCTCCAATTTTTCAAGAGTCTCGTAACTCGTTATTGTAAGTAGCTGTTGCAATTAATTTGTTTTTGAATTATTTTAATAATTATATCAAAGGAAAAATGATTACAAGGGAATAAAAATCTAATTCAAATTGTGATTTTCTTTTTGAACAATTAGAAGTGTAATGAAAAAAATTCGGATACTACTTATCGAAGATAATCGTCTTTTGCGTGATGGGATTGCATCTATGCTCAGGCAGCAATCTGAAATGCATGTTGTGGCTACTGTTGGTAATGGCGAAAACATTCTAGTGACAATGGAAAAGCACAAACCAAATATCCTCCTTCTCGATCTCGGTTTACGAAGTCAAAACAGTTTAGAAGTTGTAAAATTAACCAAGATGCATTTTCCGGAAATCAAAATAATAGTGATGGATATTATACCCCTTCAGTCGGATGTATTTGAATTTGTTCAGGCAGGAGTTTCAGGATTTATACTCAAAGATGCAAATATTACTGAATTTTTTAAAACTATAGAATCAGTTTATCAGGGGTCTCAAGTTCTACCGCCTCATTTAACCGCCTCGCTTTTTTCTCAGATAGTTGAACATGCAATAATTGAATCAAAACCTTCCTTAATTGTTGAATCGGTTCGCATGACAAAGCGTGAGCGGCAAGTGATCGGATTGATTGCAGATGGTTTTACTAATAAAGAGATTGCACAAAAACTTCATCTCTCAACCTACACAGTAAAAAGTCATGTCCATAATATCCTTGAAAAATTATCACTTCATACACGAGTCCAGGTTGCAAACTATTCTCATATTTTCGACTCATATAAAAATGCAACCGATACTACTTCTTTAATCGAATAATTACCCTCCTGCCCGCAGGAAAGTCGCGTGGGACACCCTTACTTTCCGATATAAGATTCAGGTCATTACGGCTCTCTTGGGACTTATGTATTTCCCACACACCCTTTAGTTTTACTACTTGCCCTGGGGCAACAATGATTAAACATCTACAATATTTTATTCACATAATTAAATATAAGAGATTCACTTTTAGGGAAAAGCACCATCGGCTCGGCATATTCATAGAAAACCAACAAACAAAAAATTATAAGAACTACAGATTGACGAGACGATGCTTAAAGGAAAAAGAAAATATTCTGTTGTGAAACATTTCCCCCTCGTTACTCGTCACTTGTCACTCTTTCCCCTAATCCGGAAATATTAGGGTATGACTCCCCCAAAAGATGTAGTTCCTTTTCCATCCTTTTGCTCTATTGATATACCATTCCACTATTCACAAATTCTACAAACGAAAAATATAATTGTTTTTAGCATTCCAATGGTCAACAGATAATTTAATTAGGAGAACGTATGAAAAATATATCTATCAGTATTCTTGGCTTAGTATTTTTTCTCATTAGTAATGGTTGTTCCCATAATACAGACCCTCAGTTCCGTATCAGGAACGAGCAGTTGAACAAAGTTAATGTGAATATCCGGACATCAGGGAACAGCAAACTCAGCATTAACGATATCGAACCCGGACAAACAACTGAATATCAAACTGCCCCTGAAGGAAATATTACGGCAGTAGCTGTTATCCAGAATGAGTCGGTATCGTTCCTTGCTGCAAAGAATACTCACTATACAATTGTAATTAGTACAGGTAAACCACCATCAGTGAATGTCGATGAATAAAAGCTTAGCTCATCCAAAAGATGTAGTCCCTTTTTCATCCCTTTGCCCGATTTACATAGTCGCAGCATCTATGTAACTTTTTGACAAGTATATAGCGAAAACTAATTTATCAAGAAAGATAATTTATTATGAAAAAAATGAAAACCATTACAAAAAGTCCAGCTACTATCTTAAGCAGGTTGATGCACTTCCTCGGAATGATGCTGACTGTTGCCTTTATGTTACCAGTCGTAGCCTTGTCTCAATCATCACCGGCGCCGGTAAATCTTGGAACGGCTGGCAATTTCGTGATACTGGCAAAAACAGGAATTTCAACTACAGGTACAACCAATATTACCGGAGACATTGGAGTTAGCCCAGCCGCTGCGACATACATAACCGGATTTGGGTTAATAATGGATGCATCAGGTACATATTCGACATCATCTTTAATCATTGGAAATGTGTATGCAGCAGACTATACTTCCCCAACTCCAACTAAGATGACGACGGCTGTGGGCGATATGCAAACCGCCTACACCGACGCAGCAGGGCGAACATCCCCCGATTATTCTGAACTGTACACCGGTGATCTTACCGGAAAAACTCTCACTCGTGGTCTCTATAAGTGGAGTACCGGCGTCTCGATAGGTGCTGCCGGAGTCACAATATCGGGGTCTGCAACCGACATCTGGATATTCCAGATAGCGCAAAATTTAACAGTGGCAAACGGCGCCATCGTAACTCTAAGCGGCGGCGCATTGGCTTCTAATGTCTACTGGCAAGTAGCTGGTCAAGTTACCATCGGTACAACCGCTGAAATGAAGGGAATCATATTGTGTCAAACAGGAATTGCAATGAATACCAGTGCAACGTTAAACGGAAGGGCGCTGGCTCAGACCGCAGTCACTTTAGATGCAAATTCAGTCATTCAGCCTGCAACAGTTACCGCCGTCGAGAATAACTTATTAGTGCCTCAGAAATTTGTGCTCTTCCAGAACTATCCGAATCCATTCAATCCATCAACGAGGATTCAATATAGTATTGAGAAACCTGCTCAAGTTTCCCTAAAGGTTTACAATGTGCTTGGTAATGAAGTTGCTACACTCGTGAACAGCCGCCAGGAAGCAGGCAGCTATACCGTGACTTTCAATACTAATAAGGCAACATATAGTCTTTCGAGCGGTGTGTATTTCTACCGTTTGGAAGCCGGATCTTTCGTCTCGACTAAAAAGTTGATTCTTTTGAAATAGGTCTAATGAGTAAAACAAATACTTTTTTAATAAGTAATTAACAAAAACTAAATTATCACAGGAGTCAAACTATTATGTACAAAATGAAAAACTTTTCCAGGATGTGGTTAATACCATTGCTTCTAATCATGCTTATAGCAGGATGCGATAATAGAATGGGAATCACCTCTCCCCCCTTTATAACTACACCAACAGTGAGTTCAACAAATCCGGCTAATGCCGCAACAAGCGTGCCTTTCAATCAGAAAATCGTTGCAACATTCAGTGAAGCGATGGATTCTTCATCGATTACCACCGCAACATTTACCTTGATGCAGGGTACATCATTTGTATCAGGTACTGTCTCCTATACCGGTACGACTGCGACTTTTGCACCTTCGAGTAATCTTGCAGCTAATACAGCGTATACAGCCACTATAACTACAATGGCTAAGAATCGTGGAGGCAGCGCATTGGCAAGCAACTATGTTTGGAGTTTTACAACGAGCGCAGCAGCGGTTGTCATTCCGCCTGCAGTTAATTCTACTAACCCTGTTAATGCAGCTACAAACGTGCCTATCAACCAGAAAATCGCCGCTACCTTTAGTGAGGCTATGGATGCTTCAACTATTACCGCATCTACATTTACTTTAATGCAAGGCACAACGGCTATTTCAGGCTTTGTATCTTACTCCGGTACAACTGCAATGTTTGCACCGTCAAGCATGCTTGCACCAAATACAATATATACGGTTACAGTTACAACCGGCGCTAAGGATCTTTCAGGCAATGCTTTGGCAAGCAACTATGTTTGGAGTTTTACAACAGGCGCAGCAGCCATCGTCACGCCGCCAACTGTAAGTTCTACTAATCCTCTTAATAACGCTACTAATGTGGCGTTAAACCAGAAAGTAGCTGCAACATTTAGTACAACAATGGATGCTTCAACTATTACGACTGCAACATTTACTTTAATGCAAGGTACATCGTTTGTCGCCGGCACTGTTTCCTACTCAGGAACAACAGCAACTTTTGCACCTGGAAGTAATCTTGCACCAAATACCCTTTATACGGCAACGATTACAACCGGTACTAAGGATCTTGCAAGCAATGCATTGGCTAGCAATTATGTATGGAGCTTTACAACAGGTGCTGCAGCTGTTATAACCCCTCCTTCTGTAAGTTATACAGACCCGGTTAATTCTGCCATAAGTGTTCCTCTGAACCAGAAAATTGCCGCAACTTTTAGTAGAACAATGGATGCGTCGACTATTACCGCATCTACATTTATTTTAACGCAAGGAACAACATCAGTCTCAGGCTTTGTTTCCTATTCCGGAACAACAGCAATTTTTGCACCTGCAAGTAATCTTGCCCCTAATACCGCATATACAGTCACGATTACAACCGGGGCTAAGGACTTGACAAGCAATGCATTGGCAAACAACTATATATGGAGTTTTACAACAGGCGCAGCAGCGATTATCACTCCGCCTGCAGTTAATTCTACTAACCCTGTTAATGCCGCAACAAGCGTGCCCATGAACCAGAAAA
>JAKBMG010000212.1 GCA_021831685.1 Bacteroidota bacterium
TGTAAGATTGCACGCAAAAATAATCCCGTCTGAAGATGTTTCAATATCGTCCAGTGGAAATGTCCCACCTGAGATTCCGGTTGTCCCTAATGTTCCAACAGAATCACCGGTTGTTGCATCCAGAATTATAACAGATGATCCTGAAGATGCCGCATTAACAACATAAAGACGATTCTTTCCACCTTCATTATTGTACGCAAAGCAACGCAACGCACTGTTCGTACTGAACCAGGTCGGAAGATTGCTTGTCGCACTCGACTTCTGCCATACTGTCGTCATTGTATTACTCACAGAACTACCTGGGAACCAATTCGGATCTCCAATTGGCAACCCATCTGTACCGCCGGTTTTTAATGCCGCATTACTGTACTGGATATCCGTAGCTTCCGGAAGAGGCCATGCGGGAATCCAATTAGCAGCAGTTCCTACTTGAATCGGTTGATAACCATAAATATCGGTTGATGTAGTATGTGTTCTTATATCCGTAAAATATTTAAAGAAACCAACACCATTTCCAGTATTATTGTTCAATACATTAAGAATTGAAGCACCGTATCCCGGGTCAACATTTAGATTTCCTGACTGTACTAAACCAGGCCAATGCGTTTTGTCGCTAAACATGTTTGTTGTTCGATGATTCATCCAACTGGTAGTATAAATTGAATCGGTATGTGCCGTATCATCCCAGGCAGTCCAGAAATCTGTAATCGCTTTTGGCATGAAATAAACATTGTTCTCTACTTGAATATTCCTTTTTGCTTCTGCTAACCACCTCAAGTTTGAATTCCCTACATCAGCAGGATCGAAAACGCTATCTTTTGCGGCGTTAAGGGTATCTAAGTCAATAACTGAACCAATTTCCGGTGACCATAATTGATCCCACCATGGATATTCTGCCTTGGTTATGCCACCGGCAAACGTTGAATAGAATATATTGTTGTTAATTTTAGCATCGGTAACATTAAAAATAAAAAGAGGATTTTTAAACATAATTACCACGCTGTTATGAGAAAATTCGAAATACTTTATATAGCTCTTTGTTACCGGACAGGAAGCATAGGCATTGACGCAGAGCATTGTGTTGTCTTTCATTACAACAGAATCAGTTATAGCCGAACCAGTCTCATTTCGTAAAACCTCCCCAGAGTACCAACCATTGGGTTGTACCATGTTTCTAAATTTACAATTTGTTATAAAGAAATCATCCCAGTTTCCGCTATAACCTATTGCCCTTACAACCCATCCGTCGAATATTACGTTGTTTACATAGAGTTTTATATTATCAGCCGATATCCGCATAGCCCATGCATGTGGGGCAGCGTTATTAGTGGCTATTCCCAGTAAATAAAGATTCTTGAATGTTCCTATTGTCCCTGTTCCCTTCATAAGGAATAATTGTGTAGGTACCGAGCCATCATTAAGAACCCCTGGCTGGATACAAGGAGGTCTACCATTAGAGCCTAAAACTCCAATAACTGTCAAATTCGATTTGACTGTTACTGGGCCCAAATATATATATGTCGTATCCAGGGAAACAAGTTTATATACGCTATGAGCTTGCAAACCACCTGAAGTTGTATCGCTATTAATAATCTGATCGAGACTTGCCGCGTTTGCATAAACGACAAGAGTATCGTTCCCACCAGCTAATGTTTTGCTTGGTGTAGTAAAGATTACTACCATAGCAATTATTATTACTGTGGTGAATATTTTTTCCATGAAAAGACTCCTTTCAGAAGTTGATTTTTAAATGAGTTTTATAAAAGTGCCAATATTGAAAGAACTTATTATCTTATGAGCCTATCAGCGCTATTACAAGAGTATGTTTTCTACCTCCTTTCATTCTCTTACAATTATATTAGTTTAAGGTTTACACGATAAAATTATTCTAAATTGTTTTTATTTGAATTCCAAACCTATTAATTAAAAATTCCAGCGTAGCCCTAAATCCGCAGTCATTCCGTAATCTTGTTCGGACTGCGGTACGCCACCTCCTTGAATCACACTGATATCGTTTGCTCCATTAATATTGTTGAGATCACCAAAAATTTGAAGCCCGGCCCAGGGTAATTCCTGCTTTGCAGCAAGATCCCAGCGCCTGTAAGCAGATGTGTTTGTCCTCAACTGCGGCCAGAAATTTAATCCTGTAAAGATATTTGCCTGATAAAGCATTGAAACACGGACTGAAAAACCTTGATAATCAAATCCAAGCGAAAGATTAACGATATTATCGGGTTGATATAAAAGCCGATCTGTAAAAGATGTGTCAATAAAAGTGAGCGAGCGACCTGTAGACCTTGTATTTACATATGGGTACTGAGCTTTTGAAAAAATATGCGTGTAATTAACACTAAACACTAATCCTGACAATGGTCCGGGCAAATACCAGAAATGAGTTTGCCAGTCAAGCTCCATTCCATAGTCACTGATCATATAAGAGTTATTTACATAAGTATACACATTATATATTCCTGTAGGTTGTGAAGTTATTAATAGGCTAGATGGGAAATACTTTACAGCATTTGCTCCCGAAACATAATATGACCATGGATATATTAAATTGTTAATTTGTTTTATAAACCCGCCGACAGTAAATAATCCTATTGTATTATCATAAAAGGAAAAATATGCATCGTAGTTTGTTGAACGAGAGGGAATTAGTTTATAATTATTCCAGCTAATTGAATTTGTAGTACCCACATCAATTCTCGGTATGATAGCATCAAAATCCGGATAAGCTAATGTGTTCGTGTAAGAAAGACGAATATCAAACCAAGAAAGTGGTTTATACCGTAAAGATATATCGGGAAGCCAGTAGCCATGATCCTGGGTAACAGTAGTGTCATAGTGGTTATAGCTATAATATGACTCGGGGCTCTCTACGCCGCGAACTCCCGTATATGTCGTTTGAAGATCCTGATACCGGACACCGGGAATGAGTGTAAATTGCGAGCCAATGTTGAGTATTGACATTATATAAAAGGCGGCCTGATTTTCATGCCCGGTATAATTGTAAGAGGTCGATTGAAAATTATTGCGTCCATAGGCTATCCCACCATTATTATTTGCGATATATTGGACATTTTTCTCCAGAATATCAACCATATTTGACAATATTCCATAATTCAATGGCGTACCCATCCTATAATCACCGTTAAGAAATTTTCCATAACTAAAATTCGGATCTGTAAAATATGTAACAGGTATACTAGTACTATTATTTGGTAATGAAAGAGAAGAAGCGATTAAATTATCAACAAATTTTGCACCACCGTCCGTTAGTAATCCTCCGCCAAAATGAGTATAAGTATATGATCTTGTCTGGTATCTGTATTTCCCACCGAACTTAATTGCAACTCCAACCACATCTGATAGGTTTACATTAGTTTTCAAATCCAGAGACGCTGTCAGTGCGCGTTCCCTGGAAAAACTACTCCCGCTAGCAATTGAATTTAAAAAAGTACTAGAAAGATCATTGATAGCTGCTTTAGGAATATCCTGAGGATTTACATTTGCTGTATTATTAAACTGGCCAAGACCTGCCGATGTTTGCATAAAATTTGTTGTCCAAAAATTTGGACTCTTGGTCTCCGAGTAGGCGTGCGACAGCTTAGCAACCAAATGGAAAATAGATAGTTTTTGCTGAAAATCGAGACCATTAGTAATAATATTCAAGGTGCTGTTATTGCTTGATATTGAATAGTAATGTTCATTGTTAGCTATGCCAAAATTTTCTCCCCGGGTTTGAGTGTTCGTATTTCCAGAGCTAACAAAATTTGTAAGTTTTATTTTCCCTTCAGGCAATTTATAATCCAATACAACTGCCCCATTATAACGCTGTAAGTCTCTGGGAATATCATAAAGATTGAGTCCTGTTATCCAGTATTGATTTATGTTGTTTCCCGCGTGTGTATATGAAGCTCCCATTTCATTCGAAGAAAGGTTTTTTCTCTCTATATCAACTTGAGCAAAGATTCCAAGCCGGTCATTCAAAAATCTATCTTCAGCGCTACCGACATATTTATAATTGTTGAATTTATTATATGCGTTTGATAGATTATTATAACCCCCTTGTATGAGTAAATTAAATTGCGGAACTCCAGGCTCTTTAACTTTCGCTACCCTCATTTCAAAGTTCACCACGCCTCCAATTACATCAGCGTCCATATCGGGAGTAACTGTCTTTGAAACCTGAATGCCTTCGAGCATATTTGATGAGATCATACTTAAATTCACACTTCTATCACTTGAACTCGACGAAGACATTTGAATACCATCTATCATGATTTCATTATACTTAGGCGCTAAACCCCGGATAACTACCTCGTTCCCCTCTCCCCCGCTTCTGAGTACAGAAATGCCCGGTAGCCTGCCTACTGATTCCGCTGCATTTGCATCGGGTAATTCCTGAATTTTCGCTGCTGATACAACATTGATAATTTGGTCTGATGAAAGTTGCTGGTTAATTGCTTGCGACTGCCCGGTTGCTTGTGCTGTTACAACAACAGTTTTCCCTTGAACACCAACAGGTTCTAATTTAAAATTTTGTTTAAGTTGCTCGCCATTTTTTATATTTATCTCTGTTGTTTGACCTTTATATCCAATGTATGTCGCCCGAATTTTATATGTTCCCGGCAAAACATTTTGGATTAAATATTTCCCGTTCATATCTGTTGCTGCGCCCATACTTGTCCCAACAAGCATAATATTGGCTCCAAATAGGGGTTCGCCAGTCTTGGCATCTTTAACATAGCCTTCAATATTTGAAGTTGATGCAAAAACTTTCACAACCATAAAAGCTACAATAAAAACAATTCCACCTGGAATAAAAATATGTCTGTTCATTTTGTTTTCCTCAATTATTCTATTCACTTAAAAATTTATTTATAGCTTTACCTACTTTTGTCATTTCACAATCTGTGCCCATATGTCCACAATTATTGTTCAAAATTAAGGTTTCGGCATTAATTAATTTTGCAAAATCTATTGCAGGATGCGGGTTAACCATACGATCCTGCTTAGAGGCTATGATTAATACCTTTGCTTTTACAATATTAGCGGCTTCTTGCATATTGTCATTAAAGGGTTCTGAAATGTTCTGATCAATCATTGCACAAAGCTGGCTCATCCAGTTATATGGATTAAAAACTTTTGTGTATTGATTTTCTGTATCTTTAAGATATTTAGGAAATTCTGAGGGTTTAACATGCTCAACAAAGAAATCTGGAGTCTCTAAATTCAAAGCATGAATTGCTACAACAGTATTTTTTATAGATTCTTCGGAGGCGTTACAATTTAATCCTTCTTTAATAGCAAGAAGCTCAGAATTCCACAATAAAAGGTCATTTGAAGTAAGCTTTGGTGAACCGACTGAAATTACAGCTCTGTCCATAAAATCCGGATAAGATACGATCCACTGAAACGTTTGCATACCTCCCATCGATGCACCCATTACACAAAAGACGTGGTTTAGCCGGAAAATTTTTGTTACAAGAATGTATTCGCTATTTACCATATCTTTTATAGTAAAAGTGGGAAAAGAATTATTAGGTTGTAATTTACTATTTGATGGAGAGGAAGAAATACCATTTCCCAATGCGTCGATAGTGATTACAAAATATTTGGAACTATCAGCCATCATTCTGGAACCTGTTAAGCTTAATAAATCTTTTGAGCTACCACCGAACCATGTAGGGAATAGAATAACATTAGAGCGATTAGAATTTAGTTTACCGCATGTGTGATAACCGATTATACAATCCTTAATTACTTGCCCATTTTCAAGTTTAAAATTTCCTATCTTTCCGAATTTTTGAATAGGTTGTGCTTGAATAAATAAAGGAATTAAGATCGCGAAGAATAATTTATGGTAAAAGTTTTTCATTTTATTTAGCTTCATTTATATTCAAAAACAGACTAGTATATTGAATGAATATTATTCTAGTCATTATCAATCACTATATTATGATCAATTTGAGCATTACTAATAGATTTTAATGCAAAACTGCAAGCACCCAAAACTGCAGCTTCGCCATTATGAAAACCGGAGACAAGTATTTGAACTTTTCCTTTATAAAAATTTAATAAATATTTTTCAAAATATTTATATGTGGGTTCAAGTAGAAGATTATCGGCATTTACTAAACCTCCCGACAAAATTATTGCTTGCGGATCAAAAAAGGCAACCATGTTTGCCATAGCCTTACCTAAAATTTCAGCGGTATAATCGAATGCTTTAAGGGCTATAGGATCATTATGAATCGCAAATTCACTAATTTGTTTGCTATTCAAATCTTCATAGTTTAGATTTCTTAACTCGCTTTTATCATTATCTTGACAGAGAAGGTTAAAGACTGTTTTTTTGATTCCTGTTGCTGAGACATAAGTTTCAAGGCAACCATTTCGACCGCAGTTGCATTGTCTTCCGTTTATTTCAATTATTGTATGCCCAATTTCTCCGGCAAACCCATTTTCACCGTAAAGTAAATTCCCGTCAACGACAATACCGGCTCCAAGGCCAGTACCAAGGGTCAGGACAATAAAATTTTTCATTCCCTTTGCTTTTCCAAAATTTTGTTCACCCAGAGCAGCTGCATTTGCATCATTTATAAGAGAAATCGGGGTATGGAAATAATTTTTCATTATCTCAATAAAATCAACATTACCCCAATTTAGATTTGCGGGAGATTCAATAGTATTAGATAGATAATTAACTCCTGGTGCAGCCACTCCAATTCCTTCAAGGCTATATGAATTTTCATAAATTAAAAAAACTTCGTTTATCCTGGTTACTAATCGTTTCACAAAAGTGTTGATTCCATTATTAGGTAAAGTTGGGAACGAATCTTCGAAAAGGAGATTATAATTAAAATCAACAATCCCAATAACAGTATTTGTGCCCCCTATATCGACACCGATAATAATTTTTTCTTTATTTAAATTTTTATTGACCATTTTATTATTCGTTAGATCTATTTTCGAGATCAATTTTATTTTTATCCTATCTATTATTATCTATAATAACGGAAAAAGCAGAACCTTGTAAATCCTTTTTATCAAATTTTGCAATTAAGGTTTTTTCTTCGCCAGGGAAAAGTGTGACAAAGTTATCATCCCAAAAAGTTGGGAGTACTTCATCGTTATTATCTTTTCTTATTATAGCTAGTCGGTTCATAAATGAAAGCTTTTTGGTTGGATTCTTTATCTTAACATGAACCCAATCTTCTCCGTTTATTTCTTCGACCTTATATGATAAATCCAATTTTACATTTTCAAGTTTTGATAATTCGGAAAAATTTGGCGTATTTTTAGTAGATTCCCAATAAAGATTGCTGGAAATAATTTTTCCGGTTTTATCTATTAGTTCAAGCTTAACAAAATAAATTGGGGTAATTTTTGAGAGTTGAGGTACACTAAATACATCCTGGTAACGATCTTCTCCCATATTTATTTCTTGTTCACGTTCCCATCTAACTTTCAGATTAAAATCATATAACATTGCCCTGACTTTTAAGTTATTTATTGGCTTATGATAAGTGTTTATTACAGACACTTGATAATCATTAGCATTCATCTGAATATGTAGCGGTTCACATGCTTTCTTTGTAAAATAATAACCTGCATTTGGGTTTAAATACCAATCATAAATCTGCCATAGAACGTCAGGATAACTTGAATTCAATTTCCACAGCATAACACCGCTGGTTATATTCCACATCCTGGAGTTGGCAGCCTCAAACATTGCGCGATAACCATCTGCATTCACTATCTGCGCTATACGGGCATAATCTGCAACACTCTTAGTATTAAAACCATATAAGTTTCTAATTGCATTGTCATAAGCTTTAAACGCATAACCGTTACCATCCCAAACTCCGTGTTCAGCCCACACACTATCTAACGGAAATAATGGATTTCCTTTGCCACGGCCCAAATTGAAGATAAACTTTTTTAAACTACTTAGGGTAGGAACTGAGGGTATACCAAGTTCATCTCTAAACATTTGTTCTTTGACCTCATCAATTTTGTTAAAAAAATATTGCGATGGATGCCATGTATAGCCAGGAGCACCAATATCAGTTACGCCAATAGGAAGATCGTCCTTTATATATGGGGTAAATTTTTTCCAATCCCACAAGATACTTGATGAAGCAAGAAATGGGCGACTAATGTCTAATCTCTTTAAATCATTTTTCAATGCAAAATATAGATCGGGACCAGGAACATTCTCATTTTCAGCACACCAAACTACTAAACTTGGATTGTTCCTGTATCTTAAAATAATATCACGTTCATTTTTTATTGCTAATAAATGATCCAACGGTAAATAAGCAGTTTTTGTCCCAGGTACAGTTATCCAGCACTGGTAAAATGTTTCCCACCACATCAGTCCATATTTATCGCAGGCATTCATAAAATCTTCCTGCGGTGAAGGCATATCCTCACTTGCAACCATATTTATATTTGCATTAGCCAGTAGCCGAGCTTCATCATATATCTTCTTCCTATCATTATCTAATAGCATATCGGGTTGAAGCCAGCCGCCTTTACAAAATACTCTTTGCCCGTTTATGAAAAACACCCTACCATAATGTCCGTTAAGTTTGTTTAAATTGCTCGTTACCTCTCTAATTCCAAACATTGTATTTTTCTCTACAGAAACCTCTCCGTTCTGTTCAAAACTTAATTTCAAATTGTGCAGATATTGCTCTCCATAACCATTCGGCCACCATAGATGAGGATTCTTTATTGTTAGTTGATGGAAGTCACTGTAACTAAAGTATACCGTCACTGTATCATTTGCAGGTACTTTTACCTCTTTTTCAAATGTTATAGACTTCATATAGCCGGGAAATTTTTTAATATAATCACCCATATTCACTTCTGTCAAAAGGTTTATTCTTCCTTTCAACACTCCGGTTTGTTTCTTATTACTTGTATTAAATAGGGTAGCACTTATATCTAAATTAGCTACTGTAGTATCAGGTAAGAGTAATTTCGTCACAATATAAGGATTGATAATGTCTACAACGCCGGTGAAGCTTAAAAATACCTTTTGATAAATTCCCATATTTCTATCACGCACGGGTAGAGCACAATCCCAACCACCGGATATCTTTAGTGTAACATCCTTAAATAAATCCTCTGCTGGTCCACGGTTACCTCCGAATACCTTCATTTGGGTTCCTGGTATTCCCGGATGATCTACCGGGTATATCTTAACAGCTAAATAATTTATCGATTCATCATTTATTGCATTGGTAACATTATACTTGAAACGCTGAAACATCCCAACCATTTCACTGGAATCCGCAATCATTTTCCCGTTAAGCCATACCTCAGCTCTATAGTTTATACCATCAAAATTTAGCCAAACTTGTTTTCCCTTATAATTATCAGGTATTTTAAATTCTGTTCTGAACCAATAGGGATTTTTCCATGGATTCACATGATTTGGAAGATAACTGTACTTTGCTAAATCGTGCTCAACGTTAAACTTATCTGATATATCAGGAATTAAGTAATTATTCATATCTATGCGTGGATCAGGATAAACCCCATTCTTAACTAACCCATTTAAAACTGTTGTGGGCACTTCCACCGGGTACCATTGCACTGTCGAATAATTACCTGTTGAAATTTCTTTCCCGCTTTCCTTTTCCAATACTGTTGATTTTAGATGCCATTTGGATAAAATAATATCATTATTTTTAGGAATGATATTTTCTTGCCCAAATAGACTTTGTGCTACACAAAAAAATAGAATTGAAAAAAGTATGGTTTTAAATATTTTCATCTGATTTCTCTTGGAATAATTATTAAAGTTTATTCTGTGGATATTCAATTGCCAAAGCCGCAGCTCCTATCAGTCCGGCATTTGCCCCTAACTTTGCACATACTATTTTAGTCTTTGCAGCCGGAGTCGGACATATCTGTTTTCGAAGATTACTTTCCATAGAGGAAGAAAAAAACTTAAATGCATTAGATATTGAGCCGCCGAGAATTATTATTTCAGGATCTATCAAATTTATCGTCCATGAAACTGCAGCGGCTAAATGCTTGCCGAATTCGTCCCAGGTTTTTAACGCATTCGCGTTTTTCTCTTCTGCTAACAATGCAATTTCTAAAGCAGATTTATCTTCGCCGCAAATTTTTTTATGTATTTTTGAAACCCCTGAACCTGAAACAAGATCTTCTATTGTACCGTCCCCATATGGCGAAGGCCAAATTTCACCTGCTGATTCTGTAGAGCCTAGAAAAATTTTCTTATTAAGAATTATGGCACATCCGAGCCCTGTACCAAGAGTAAATCCCACGACATTATTTAGCCCAACACCACTTCCAAAAAGCGCTTCACCGTATATCAAACAATTAGCATCATTATTCATATAAACCGGCAAAGCAAAATATTCTTCGATAGCATTTCTAAGTGGGTAAAAGTGCAAAGTCGGTAATTGAGGACATTCAAGGATAATACCGTTTTTTATGTCTAAAGGACCTGTAACTCCTAATCCTATTCCCTTAACATCAAAAACCTTTGCTTTAATTCTTCCAAGCACTTCTTCAATTGACCCGGTGATTCTTTTAATAATTTTTCCCGGTTCTTCATTAGGATTTGTTGGAATTTTTACTGGTTCACCCAATATTTTACCTTCAGTAGTCATTGCACCCGTCAATATTTTGGTCCCGCCAAAATCAACTCCGATAAGTATCTTATTTTCCAAATTGGCTTTTCTTTCTATACTTTAATTTAACATCTAATCGATTCTATTCTGTTAACGTCACCTTACCGCCATGAATAAAATTTCCTGGTTCATAACCTTTCGCTAAAGCTAAATAATTAACCATTAGTTGAACCGGTACTATACTCTGGATTGAAAACAAGAATTCATCTGGCTGATCTATAGTAATTGTCCTAATGTTTGAATCAGATAAATGTGGACTTTTATTTGTGATAATTATTACTTTACCATGATATTTGGCAATATCAGTCGCCATCAATATACTCTGAGCATAGGTTTGACCTTCAGCAGCAAATAATATTGAGTTAAAACCAGGCTTAACCATTTCCATTGGCCCGTGTCGAAACTCTCCCCCTAAAGTCCCTGCAGCAGGTATTTTTGCAGCTTCTTTGAACATCAGTTCACTTTGAAGGGCTGTCGAAAATGATGGTCCTCTACCGATAAATTGTATAAATTCTATTTCACCAAAGAAATTTAACTCATCATCAATTAAAGTTTTATAACTTGAAAGTAATTCTTTAACATCAGTTATTAATTTTTTAATTTTTATAATTTTATCTTTTCCCCACTTACCGCTAAGATACCAACCGAGTATTGACATAACTAAAGTTATTGAGATGTATGTCTTAGTAGAAGTCATTTCTTCCTTACCAGCCATACTCAATAATGATTCTCGTGTCTTCTGGAATAAAAAACTTTTTTCATCATTACTAACTCCTACACAAAAGAAATTTGTAGGAAGCATTTCTAAGAATTTAACAACTTCAAAACTTTCACCGGATTGTGAAACACAGACTATTAATGTTTTTTCAGTAATCATTGAGAAATGATAGTAAAGGAGTTCACTTGTATTCACAGCAAAAGAAGGAAATCCGAGACTATTGAATAAACAGGATGCAGCGTAAGAAGTAAAGTAAGAGCTCCCCATTCCGGTAAAAATTATTTGCTGAAAATTTTCTTTTTGAAATAACAGCCTGATTTTCTTTAGGCTCTTATCTCCTATCGAACTGGAATAATATTCCAAAGTCGATTCAAGAGATTTTGGTTGTTCTAATATTTCAGCTAAAAACTTATTCATTTTATTGCTTTCACCATACTTAATTCCCAGTTCCATTTTGCTAAGTCTAAACAATGTGAGTAAAAAATGTACAGTTGATTATCAAAAACATATTGAAATGCGCAGGCATCATCATTAAATAGAACCGGGTTATTACTTAATTCTTTGTATTTTCCTTCGATATTTTTACTCTCATAACCTAAGGTTACCCATTTGTTATCCCATTTAGGTCCAATTGCTTCAATTAACAAATAGAATCTGTTGTTAAAAAAGGTAATAGATGGCGCAGCAATTGTAAGATGTGACGATAAAAGAGTTTTGGGCGTTGATTCTTTCAACTTATCAACATATTTGCTTTTTCTTATTTCTATATTCCATACATTCTTGCCCGGATTTTTACTTCTTTCTATACCGTTATAATAAACTAAATAAAAATTTCTATCTTGTTTATCAAAATAAATGAACGGATTTTGGTTTTGCTTCCCTTTCTCTCTCGGGACAACAACTACTTTATTAATGAAATGTATCCCATCTTTACTTGAGAGCATTACTATACGACTATCATTTTCCTTATTATATTCCGCATAGAAAATGTAAAATACAGAATGATCCAGCACTACAGTGGGCCATCTACAATCTCCATTAATAATTGGATTTCCCTTGTATTTATCCCAATGGATTAAGTCATTACTTCTTACTAACCCCGCTTTTCGTAAATCCGGATCGCCTCCATAGTATGCGAGACCATAGTATCCCCAGTATTTATAGCCGTCTCTATTAGCTTCAACTACAGAGAGAGTATGTGCTTTGTTGTAGTCCCATTTGCCGCTATCGCCTACGATAATTACCTTGCTCATTGAAAGAGCAGGATAGTTTCCTTCTTGGGCATATTGCTTGATACTGCAAAACAGAACCATCGATAATATAATCAGACTGTTTCTAAGAATTTTAATACTCATTTATTTTACCTTTATTTTTTGAAATCAATTATTTTTTTATACAATAATTACTTTAACTCCAATTTCATTTAGTTTTTTTATTTCAAGTTTATCCATTTTTTTGGTTGTGATTATTTTATCTATTTCTTTTATCTGACAAATTACGCCTAAGCTTCTTCTTCCAAATTTGGATGAATCAACTAAGAGAATGTTTTCACCTGCCCTCTGCATCATTACTCGGCTTGTATTTGCTTCTGAAATATCCGGGGTAGTTAGTCCAATTTCATAATCAACTCCATCAACTCCATGAAATAGTTTATCAGCCGATATTTTTTTAAGGATATCTTCCGCTAGCGGACCAACCAAAGTAGAAGAATTCTTTTGTAATGCACCACCGGTTAATATTATTTCTAATTCGCTGTTTGCCAATTCGAGGGCTATGTTTACTGCATTTGTAATTACTGTAATACCCTTAATGTTTTTCATTTTTCTTGCTAACTGGGTTGTCGTTGATCCCGAATCAAGTATAATTACATCTCCTTCGGATATCAGCTTGACTGCTTCGTTTGCAATGCGTTCCTTTTCGCCAGCATTAAGTTTCTCTTTTTCGTTTAAGGCAAGTCCATGAAACAAAGGTTTGTAAAGTATCGCTCCTCCATGGGTTCTCTTAAGTACACCCTCACTTTCCAGGATATCAAGATCTTTTCGGATTGTCACAGCGGTAGTTTTGAAAGTATTACAAAGATCAGTTATTAATACTCGATTTTCTTTTTCGAGTATTTTCATAATTCCCCGCATCCGTTCTTCCTGAAATATCTTAAGTCCGCTATTTGTTTGCATTTGTTTCACCTATATTAATTGTTCTTATTGTAGGTAGTTTATTCTGCTTGTCTTTTTGATAAATCTAAAAATTATGTATCTAACTATTCTCCGTATTTATCATTTAAGCAAAATCATACTTTTTGATATCGCTTTATTATTCACTCTTAATTGATAAAAATAAACTCCGCTCGCAATGTTTTGACTGCCTAAAGCCAGGTTTGACATATTAAGACTAACTTTATAACTTCCGGGCGATTTATAATCGTTCACCAAACTCATTATTTCTGACCCAAGTATATTATAAATCTTTAATGATACATATGAGAGCTTTTTCAAAGAATAACTAATCGTTGTTGATGGATTAAATGGATTGGGATAATTCTGAAATAATTCAAATGAATTATCGGTTAAAGTAACTGGTGATTCATTTACCGAAGTTAATACAGATGGGTCGAACGATTCAAACTTGATTGCATCAGCAACTACGTATGATCCGGTTGTTCCGGCATCGGAGATAATTACAGCATCAGTTGAATCTCCACTGAATTCATAGCTTCCAATTAGTTGCCATGAGGAACCGTTTGTGGATTGATCAATTTTTACCGTATCAGTTTTGCCTTTATGCTTAATTATTATTGGAGTATTTGTACATCTATTTGAACTGGCAACCCACCACGCATAAACATTGTAATTTGCATCCGCAGGCAATTCTGGGTTAAATAAATAATAAGCAGAACCATCTCCTAATACATGCAGCATCGATTTCGTCGCTCCCCAGAATCCCGGGTTTGAGCTCTCAAACCAACCACCACCGACTTGAGCTGCACTACTAGTGTCGCCGGTATCAATGATCTTGTTATACAGAGGGTTTTTTGGTATGTTAAGGGAGTCTATATTTGTGACCGCAAGTATTGCCGGAACCGCACGTTGTTCGGTAGGTGCGTTTACATATTGACTACCTATTGCCATTTGTGTAGAACCACCGCCATCCAGATTTATTGCTTCAACACAGCCCAAGCTTTTCATAATCTGTGCTAATCCGGGTAAGCTAATACCTTGACTAGACGCCTGTCCTCCATCGGCAACAAGCATGATTACATGTTTATCTGACGTGTAACCTACTGCTGTTCGGGAATCACTATTCGTTTCTCCAACACCTGAACCCCACATTATTTCCTGGTTGTATGTTACATTAATCGTATCATCTTTAATTAATGTTGGGCCGCCTCCTATACCAACAAGCAAATCTTTATATGGAGTTCCTTCATTCATTGTTGGTGCTGATTTTGGATTTGGATCATTATTCGAATAGGGTAAAGGATTAGGAAAAGTATAAATGTCATTAACCGAATTCCCGAATTGATATATCCAATCAACGCTTAGAGACCGGTCGGCATTCATTCCGAAGAAACTCCTTATAACCGGATACGCCGTTGAATTTCTGGATACAGCCTGGACATTTATAGCTTTAACTTCATTTGGATAAACAACAGCAGAGAGGGGAGCAGATCCACTGAAAAATCCTCCGTTAATTGCAGCATAGGCTCCGACTTTTGAAGTAAAAGCCGGAAGTGTCATATCTGTACTTGAGGCATATGGTCGTATAGCTATTAGGGGATTATTAAGATCAACATCCAAATACCAAATTTTCAAAACCGGAGATGTTCCAGTACCTGCGAATATCCTTACTCCTATTGGCAAGTTATAATTTGATGTTATTTCCTGCCAGGTTATTGATTGAGCTAACAGAACATTAGTTAATATAAAAGATAGTAATATTAATTTTTTCATAATTAATTTTTAATATTGTTTTAAAATCTATTAGTTGGGCATGAATCAAGTAAAACCACATCTCCTTCAAATATCATCTTGATGGCTTCACTTGTACTATATTCCTTTTCTATAGCATTAAGTTTTTCTTTTTCGCTTAATGCAAGCCCATGAAACAAAGGTTTATATAATATTACCTCGCCGTGTTCTTTTAAGAACTCCTTCACTCTCTAATAAGTCAAGTTCTTTCCGGGTTGTCACCGCTGTTGTATTGAAAGTTATACAAAAATCACCTGCCAAAATTCGATTTTCTTTTTCGAATATTTTTATAATTCCTCGCACTGCTTTTCATGAAAAATCTTAACCTTGCTGTTAGTTACTATTTGTTTCATCTATATTAATTATTCTTATTATATGTAGTCTACTTTTCTTCTCTTTTTGAATTTTAAAAATTTTGCTTTCCTTTGCTTATTTATTAGAAGATCCCATTATATTTCTTTTACTTTGTTTTACTTTTTTATTATTTCAATAATATTTATTTATATTTTAAAAAGCAAATTAATTTGAATATTATTTTAAAATTTTTCCTAAAAATAATTTCTTTTACTTTTGTTTTATAATAATATGCGTGGGTATTAAATGATTGCATTTGCTTTGTTATTCTTAGTTTTAATTAAAAAACAAATACTGTTTGGTAAGTTAAAAGAAGAGAGACTTTTGACCCAGAAGTTTATTGTAAACGAGTAAAACACAATGTGAGTGCTACTCGCTATCTAAATAATCATCTAAACTAATATTTGACATGGGCTGGAACAGAAAAGTTAAAGCTAGAAGCAATATAATCTCTACAACTAAACCGTACAATCCTACCCATACACCTTTGTAAATAGCCACCTTAAAATGTACAAGGAAAAGCATATACGTTGTAACTAAAATGCCAGATACGGTAGCTATACCTGCTGGGATTTTATTAACTCTGTTTGTAAACAGAGGGACAAATATAAGTGGGAAAAGTTGAACTACCCAAGAACCTGCCATAAGTTGAAGTGTAATAATAAAAGAAGGACTCATTGCAAGGCTTGTAAATAAGGCAAGCAAAATTATTACCGCAACTGAAATTTTACTGATAAGCTTTTCTGTTGTATCGCTAATATTCTTATTTATTAGGTTTTTATATATATTTCTGGTGAACAGATTGGCAGATGCTATTGACATGATAGAAGCAGGAATCATACTACCTAAAATTATAATAGAGCCAATTATTGCAGTGAAAACTGGGCCAAAAGTTTTAGATATTATTTCTGGGAAAGCCATATTAGGATTCTTTAGTTGGGGGTCAATGAATAAAGCGGCAAAACCTAAAAGCGTTATTAAAAGCAACATAATGTTGTAAATAGGCAATATAATGGCATTCTTTTTGATTATCTTAGCGTTCTTTGCAGAATATACGCTAGTTATTGCGTGCGGATATAAGAATAAGGCGGCAGCAGAACCAAATGCAAGTGTTGCAAATACACTTATCTGCCCGGCAGATAACACGGATTTTGTAGGATAGTGCGCATTATACCACACAAACATTTGGCCAATTGATCCAAAATAATGAATGGGTATATATATAATCAAAAAAAGCACCATAGCCCAAACAAAAAAATCTTTAATAAAAGCAGTTAAAGCGGTGGCTCTAATTCCATTAAATATTGTAAAACCCATAACCAGCAATAAAGATAATATGATTGTAATATTAGAAGGAACGTGTGTTACACTAAGCATAAAGTTCATACCAAAGATTTGCAAGCCAATATATGGAAGCTCGGCTAAAATGCCGACTATGGCAACTATTAAGGCTAAAGTTTTTGAATTAAAAGCCTTCTCTACATAATCACCAGCTGTTATGAAATTGTGTTTGCGTGCAACATTCCATAAACGAGGCATAGTTAAAAATACAATTGGATAAGTCATAATAACATAAGAAGTTGCAAAAAGCGCTAAAACCCCTTCCCCATACGCTAAACCTGGTACAGCTATAAGGGTATATGCAGTATATACATCTCCACCTATCAAAAACCAGACTATAAATGTACCAAATCTTCTTCCACCTAAACTCCATTCGGTAATGTCGTTGTCTAGCGACGGTTTGAATTTACTTGCGTAAAATCCGACAATACCAACGATGATCATAAAGGCTAACATAATAACAAGTTCAAGTATATTCATTTATGATCTCTTTTCCTTTGTAAGGTTTTCAATATAATATGCAATTGAGATAAGAATAATAGTAACTATATCCATAACAATTAAGAAAAAAGACATAAAATTTAATCCAAATAATATTTTACTTTTATTATAAAAAGGTATGCCAAATGAAAGTATAACTATTGGTATCATTGCTAATATCCACACCGCCGGATGATATCGTTTATATTTTTTCATATGCTCTCCTTAAATATTTCTTTAAAGTGAATCACTACTGTCCAGTTTAGAACTTTCTCTCTTCCTAGGATCAATTTTTCTCTTTAGCTTCGATTAGGATATCAATTCTGAACTTTATTTAAACTACTTCCGGCAAGGTTCAAGATGTTAATATCTTAAATCTAATCTCTGTTGAGCCCTCTTCAATTTATATGATGGGCAAAGGTTATGTCGGCTTTAAAAGATTATTTTCAATCAAGAATAAAAATGCTTTCTTTTAAACAAAGTCCTTATAAATCAGAGACTTAACAAAAGCGAAAAACTTAACTCAGAACTATTGCCCAGATAACCAATTGTTTTTATCCAACTTTTAACGGGATGGCTGTGCTGTTTTTTCATTAATTACGTAATTTATTTAATGGATGTACTATTTATTGCTCATTGACGGCGGAAAATCCTTCTTTTCGCTTCCCCAGCTTTTATTCGGCTTATCTCCCATAGTCAAGATCAAAGTTCCGCCCTCAAGAATTTCCTTATGATAAATATAAGTGCGATTTAATTGTTTCCCATTCAACTCAGCAGATTGAATGAATTTATTTATTGTAGAAACATTTCTTGCAATAACTATAAAATATTTTCCTTTTCCCACGGAAATGGAAACTTTATTAAACATTGGACTGCCGATAACATAAATTCCATCTGAAGGATTAACCGGGTAAAACCCGATAGAACTAAATACATACCATGCCGACATTTGACCGCAGTCATCATTTCCGCACAGCCCGTTTGTAGAATCAGTATATAAAGTTTCCATAATTTTTCTCACTCTTTTCTGAGTTTTCCATGGTTCTCCTGCATAATTGTATAAATATGCAATATGATGACTTGGCTCATTGCCTTGTGCATATTGTCCTAACATTCCAGAAATATCCGGGGGGACATTTGTTCCTTCAACAACAGGCGACCAATCAAAAAGCGAATCAAGCCTTTCGATAAAATGTTTTGTTTCTCCCATTATTTGTACAAGCCCTGCAACATCCTGAGGTACAAACCAATTCCACTGCCATGCATCGCCTTCAATATAATTGCTGTCAACTTGACTTGGACTGAATGGTTTTCTCCAACTGCCGTTACTTCCCTTCCCTCTAAAAAAATAAGTTGAAGTATCAAATAAATTCTTGTAATAACCTGCGCGCTTCATAAATAAATTATAGTCATCTTCTTTATTCAAATGCTTAGCTAATTGAGCAATACACCAATCTTCATAAGAATATTCCAAAGTTCTGGAGACTGAATAATTTGCTTTGTCAGCAGGTACAAAACCAAGATCTTTATAATATTTTAATCCAAAATGATTTTGCATTGCGCTTTTTTTCATTGCCTCATAAGCTTCTTTGATATTAAAACCATGAAAGCCTTTCAGAATTGCATCAGCTATAACAGGTACTGCAGGATATCCAATCATTGTATTGGTTTCATTCCCTTCAAGCTCCCAAACCGGAAGCAAACCGGTTTCTTCATAATGTGCCAACATTGATCTAATAAAATCATTTACCCGGTTTTGTTCTATTATGGTAAATAGAGGATGTTCTGCACGGAAAGTATCCCACAATGAAAAAACTGTGTATTGATTGTACCCAACAGCTTTATGGATTAAACTATCGGCCCCTTTAAAATCACCGTTTACATCACTGAATAAACTTGGTTCTATCATTGTATGATATAAAGCAGTATAAAATATCTCCTTTAAGCTTTTGTCGGGGGTATCTATCTCTATTTTCCCTAATTCCTTTTGCCAGGCATTAGCAGCAGATTCTTCAACTCTTTTAAAATTCCAACTCGGAATTTCGGCATTCAAATTTTCCATTGCTCCATTTATGCTTACTGATGAAATCCCAGTCTTAACTAAAATGACTTCATCCTTGTGCGTTTTGAATTTAAAAATCCCCTCAAGCAATTTCCCTTTTTCTTCGTTATTATTTATCATCAGGTGATTATTTAAATCAATAAAATAGCTATTAAATGGCTTTGAAAATTTAGTTGCAAAATAAACCCGCTGATCTTTAGCCCATCCAGTTGACATCCTATATCCAACAATTGTGTTGTCATTAATTACTTTGATATATGTTGATGTTGTTTTATCCCAATTTAAACTATGACCAAGATTTAATACTATGACAGCATCGTCAGATTTTGGAAAAGTATATTTTTGAAATCCTGCGCGTTTTGTCGCTGTTAGTTCAGCTTTGATACTGAATGATTCTAATAAAACAGAATAATAGCCCGGCTTAGCAGTTTCATGCTTGTGAGAAATTTGAGAATGAAGCGAAATTAATTTTGATGAATCGGCATCTGTTTTTATTGACATCACAGCCGGCATATACAAAATATCACAAAGATCGCCTATTCCTGTTCCGCTTAAATGAGTATGGCTAAAGCCAATTATGACAGTATCCGAATAATTGTATCCTGAGCACCAATCCCATCCGGAAGTGCCGTTATCAGGGCTAAGTTGGACCATTCCGAAGGGGACAACAGCTCCTGGAAATGTATGGCCATGTTCTGCTGTTCCTATGAAAGGATTTACAAATTTATTTGGGTCAATATTATTACTTCCACTTTGAGCAAAATTATTTGATGTCAGAACAGTCATGCATAAGAAAAAAATGATTTGAGACATATTTATCAAAGTTTTCATTTTAATTTTCGTTCTTTATAGGTTATTTGGAATTCATTGCTTTTTAAAAATTCTTCAATTTTTAATTTTAGTTTTAAATTTCATTTAATATGTGTGGCTTCTCGTGATATAATTTAAGAATAAGTTCTCCAAAAAGAGTATTCGCCCATGCAAACCATTTACGAGAATATTTACCAGGATCGTCTTTGTCGAACGATTCGTGCATAAATCCGGTACCCGCTGAACTTTTAACTAATGTTTTTAAGCATCTTAATATTTCGTTATCATCAGTTGTAGTAAAAGCACGAATTATAATGCTTATTGGCCAGATTTTGTTTAAGCCTGTGTGCGAGCTTCCTATTCCTTCTCCTGCCTTTCCTTTGAAGAAATATGGATTACTATCGCTCAATAAAAATTTTCTGGTATTCTGATAAAGAGGATCATCTTGTTGTAAAGAATTTAAGAAAGGCATTCCGAGCAAGCTAGGAACATTTGCATCATCCATAAAAAGTTGATTGCCAAATCCATCGACTTCATATGATAAAATTTTTCCGTAGGATAGATGATTTGCAGGAGCAAAATTATGAAGCGCTTCTTCAACTTCTGCGGCAAGAGCTGAATATTGGCGGGCAAAATTTTCATCTTTTATTATTAAAGAAAACATTTCAGATAACTGACGGAGTGAGACAACTG
Organism: Bacteroidota bacterium; assembly: GCA_021831685.1. GTDB lineage: Bacteria > Bacteroidota > Ignavibacteria > Ignavibacteriales > Ignavibacteriaceae > FEN-1297. The sequence continues at coordinate 21,109 of JAKBMG010000212.1, forward strand.
CAAAATAATTTGACGGAATTAAAAAAGGGAAAATCGTAGCATCATCCGACGGTCTGAAGATAGAGCAGATTAGTCCGTTCGGCTTAATTGGATTGCCATAGCCGCCATCGGCAACAGTACTTTCTTGATATGCAGTAACTCTTTGAAATTTATAAGGGCCTTCTCCATTTTTTCGTTGTTGCTGCTTAAAGGTTATTAAAATCAGTTTCATAGCGGACTGCCATTGCTCATCAAAGCAAGAAGTATCTCCGGTGGTTTTCCAGTAACCATAAGCTAGTCTAATAGGATAGCAAAGAGAATCGATTTCCCATTTACGTTCGTGAAGCTCAGGTTTCATGACAGTTAAATCTTTATCCCACTCGCTCCCAGTTGGACCATAATTAAAAGCATTAGCATATGGATCAATTAAGATACATTTTGTCTGACGATTAATTACTCCTGCTAAAAGATTTTTTAATTTATCATCCTTATTTGCTAGAGGAAGATATGGATAAACTTGTGCGCTCGAATCGCGCAGCCACATTGCGTTTATGTCGCCGGTAATAACAAAAGTATCCGGCTTACCGTTGAGAATTTGGAAATTAACGGTCGTATCGAGTGTATTAGGAAAACAATTTTCAAAAAGTCCGGCAAGATCATTATTGGTGATGACGCTTTTTACTTCTTTAATTTTTTCTTCTACTGCTTGACTAATGAACTTGCGTTCGGCTAATGGGATACGATGATTTGTGGGATTAGCTGCCTTATTAACCTGATTATTTTGACTTAATGAAGAAGGAAAAGAAAAGTTAGGCATTGAAAGAGCGACAACAGCGAGTCCGCTTGTTTTTATAAATTTTCTTCTTGAATGCATTTGTCCTACCTAAAATATTTTTAATAAATATTATTTTCTGCTAAAACAGTTATAAAGACTTTATCGATAGTAAAATTTGATTTAAACTTTAACTCCAAGCCATGAAAAAAGGTTTGAGTATTTCATTCTTCAGTTCGTCATTTTTTTATTATAATTATTTAATTGTCAGCTTCACCGTAGTCAAATCTTGCTTTCTTGAAGAATTTCCGACCATTACATCAAAGATACCAGGTTCAACGCCGTAGTGCATGTTAATATTATAGTAAGAGAGTTTATCCGGCGTAATTAGTAATTGTACCGTTTTTGTTTCGCCGGGTTCAAGAGATATTCTTTTGAAGTCTTTCAATTCTTCTACAGGCCTGGTAACCGAGCTTACCTCTTGATGAATATACATTTGAAGAACTTCATCTCCTTTTACGTTGCCCGTGTTTGTTACATCGGCAAAAACTTTAACACTGTCTGATTTATTGATCGTTTGATTTTCTAATCTTACATCACTTATCTTGAATGTAGTATAGCTCAATCCGTATCCAAAATGGTAAAGTGGATGTGAAGGATCAAATAAGTATTCTCTAAATTTTGACGGCTTGTGATCGTAAAAATCAGGCAGTTCATCTGAGTGCACCGGGATAGAGATTGATAATTTTCCGCCCGGATTGGATTTACCTAATAAAACATTAGCCACAGCATAACCAGTTTCCTGCCCCAAATAAAAACATTCAATTATTGATGGAACTATTTTGTTGATGTACTTGAAGCACAAGGGTCCTCCGCTGAACAATAAAACAACAATGGGTTTTCCCGTATTATGAATTTCTTTAACTAATTCATTTTGATCTGCGCGCAATTCAAGGCTGGCATTATCACCTCTATGATAATCAGCCCATGCTTCTCTCTGCATTAAATGATTTGCACCAAGACAAAGGATTACAATATCACTCTGCTTTGCAACTTTAACCGCATTTTTAATAAGTTTTTTATTTATTGCCTCAGAGACTAATCGAACCGTATCTGAACTGATATACGGATTTTCTTCCGTCAGTTTAACACCTTGACTAAAAAGTATTTGTGCTTTATTACCAACATAATCCTTTAGCCCTTTTAAAATGGTTATTCTTTGTTTCGGTTCCTTGGCATAGCTTCCTATTTCTGTGTAATCAGCGAAAGGACCAATGACGGCTATTGTTTTATATCTTTTTAAGTCCAGCGGCAATAAATTATTATCATTTTTCAGAAGGGCCATTGATTCCTCAGCCATTTTCTGTGAGGTTTTGCGATGAGATTCACAACCCGCAATTTTTACTGCATAATCAGGATCAACATAAGGATGGTCAAACAAGCCAAGTTGGAATTTCAATCTTAAAATTCTTCTTACTGATTTGTCAATAAGTGATTCGTCAAGTTTATTTTCTTCAACTAATTTTGTGAGATTTTTGTAGGACTGAATTGTGGGGAGATCAACATCAACACCGGCATTAACAGCAAGAAGAGCAGCATCCGCTTCATCTTTTGCTATATGTTGGGGGTTAATTAATCCTGGAATTCCATACCAGTCTGAGACCACAATTCCTTTGAAGCCCCACTGATTCCTTAAAAGGTCTGTAAGCAGCCATTTATTTGCATGAGAAGGAACTCCGTCTATCTCATTATATGAAGCCATCACACATTTAACGCCAGCATCTTGAACAGCTGCTTTGAAAGGCTTCAGCATTATATCGAGCAAAGTTCTTTCATCAACATCCGGCGGGGCGATGTTCCTTCCTCCTTCAGGACTGCCGTGAGCCGCAAAGTGTTTCATTGTTGCAGCCACATGATGCCTGTCAATCAAAGGCAAAGTATTACCTTGAAGACCCGTAATTGCCGCGACACCCATTCTTGAGACAAGGTATGGATCTTCGCCATAAGTCTCTTCTGTTCTTCCCCAGCGTGGTTCTCTTCCAAGGTCAAGAATAGGAGTTAATACTTCGTTTGTTCCTCTGGAACTAGCTTCGTTTGCAATTTCAGTAAATACTTTATGAACTAAAGCCGGATCAAAACTGCATGCCATTGCTATCGGTGTCGGATAGTCAGTTGCTTGAATTGCATTAAATCCGTGTAATGCTTCTTCGTGCATAATTACCGGAATTCCAAGTCTGCTTTTTTCAATAAAAAGTTTTTGGATCGCATTACAAAGTTCGGCATTTTCACGAGGCTTGCGATTTATCGATGCGCTGAAAGAAGGGAGAGAATATTCGCCAATTCCATTTTTTAGATCTTCCGTCGTAAATAGCTTTGTACCTTTCCCTTTTATCAAATCTTCCATTGGATATTCTAATGGAAGGCACATCATTTGATTTACTTTTTCCTGCAAAGTCATTCTTGAGAGTAAATCTTCAACCCTTTTATTGATGGACTGTTTTGGATCTTTGTAAATAGGTTTTGAATTCCCTGTTTGTGCAAATACTTCGCCTGCTATTATAACTAACGATAAGATTACCTGAAATAGTTTCTTCATTAAAACACTCATTGTTTTGTAACTAAAATGTATAAATTTAGCCGACGAAATCTTAAATCACCCTTTTGAGAATGATTACGCAGAATAATTTGAAACAAATTTTGCGGAATTAATATTTTAAACCTGGCTCATAAATATTGGCTGAAACTTGAATCTAATGTCAACAAAAACAACTTCTAATATTTAAGCTTTTTGCCTTCATTTTTTTAATAAAATTTTCAACTTCCTAACAAACTTTTAATTTGTATTTGATATCATTCTCTAAATTTTAGCAAAAATTCTTTCTTTAATAAGAAAATTTGTCTATGTCTACCATTTAGAATACTCGTCTATTATTTTAATTTCCCATATAAATCAATAGGTAGATCAAAAGGATGTAAATAATAATCAATAATCACAGCAACCATTCTTCTATTCAATTGTAAATTTTCATCAAATGTTTTGTTAAATTGAAATTTTTCCCAATCATGCTTAATCTGTGATGGTGAAATTTTACTTCCCGCCATTGAAATTATTTTCAGAATAGAAGGAATAGTCAATGTCTCACCAGTTGCATCATTGTAGTTATCAAATATAGGATAATAGCTTTTCAAACCCTGCACCAGTTCGTATTGACTAATTGGACGATCGGGGTAAAACCAGGTTTGGTTTTCCCAATTATATGGATTGCCCACCCCTTTTATTATACCTGTTACACCTATTCTTTGAATTGACTTAAAATTTGGGTCATTGGGCTTTACGTCAATATAAGGTAGTAAATAAGCATTAGCATTTAACAATTTCTTTTGAATCTTTCTAACACTTACTGCTCTTGGCTCAATATTATTTTCTGTACAGAAAGCAGCGAGAACACCCGCAGCTTGACCAGTAAGTAATACAACGGGCCCTAGCCGGGTAGCACCATTCACTACATTGGAAACAGAAATTCCCTTTTCGGATACTATTAATCCATCAATCTTTTCCGGTATTAGGCAACCTAGCGGAACACCAAATGATGGAACATTTGGGAATTCCCGTTTAGGCTCATTAGGGGCCTCAGTAATATGAAGATCAGTAGGATAATCACCAACGGAAATAGCCGTTCGATACAATTTTTCGGGCTGTGAATAAGGATGCAACAAATAATTTTCCGTCAACCGAACTACACCTCTTACCCTCCTTCCTTCCCGGTTATAGGGGATAAAAGGAAGTTTATCTTTGGTTGGGTATTCATCATTAGCCAGCCCTAAGTTTTTATATCCCAATGAATGTTGTATATAATAAACAAAACACAAAGTTTTTTCCTTAGCAGCCTTATATGCTTTTTCTCTTTGTTCATAATTCATTTCTATAGCATTCAAATAAAAATCATTGCCGTGATCAGGCCAACAAATCATGTATTTATGATTAGGCAATTTACCATAATTCAACATTGACTTACTATCCACTGAAGCATCAGGACATTCTACACTTTTACAGGAACAAACAAATGAAGAGGAGTCATAGGAAGCCGGTCGGGGTATTGTTTTATCAGTACCACGACCATAGTCTTTCAATGTAGCTACATAAGTAATATCCTGAATGATATCATTAGCGGAATCGAGAGCACATGCTTCTCCCGTATAAGATTTAGCTTCCATCCCAACATCATACCTCGCTCCCGCATCCGCAAAGACATCACCCAATTCTGTTGCATCAATAACCACTTTAGCAAAAATTTTAAATCGTTTCCCTTCATTATTAATAAATACTGCTCCTATTACTTTATCTCCTTGCTTTAAAACATGAAGGAAGCGGTAATTATAAATAACTTGTAATTTTTTTTCATTTGCGGCTAAAGTTTTAAAAATATTATTACCAACATGAGGCTCCCATAAGGTATTACTTACCCATCCTGTTGAAACTGAGGACTTATTACCATAATACTTATATAATGCTTCACGGAATTCCTTCCAAATGCCGGAGGGTAATCTATCATTTCCATCTGCTTCACTTATTCCAGCAGCAGTTAGCATACCGCCCAACCAACTGGTTCGATCTACAATAATAGTTTTAGCACCATACCTCGCACTTTGAATTCCCGCAGCTGTTCCGCCTGTACCACCCCCGACCACCAAAACGTCAGTTTGTCTTTCGCTAACATTTCCATCAAATTTCTGAGCATATATAGTTACAAACACAAATAATACTGCAAACAAGGTTAGTTCTTTCATAATTCAATATTTCCATTTTTTATACATATTTTTAAAATCTAATTCGATAGTATTCTTGGACTAACAGATTCACTAATTGCTTCACTTTTTTTTCTATTCAACAGAAAATCTTCTCAAGATTGAATTTTTGCTTCCCATTTTAAGTAACTATAAAAATTAAATTACTATAATATAATTTTGTTTTGATTTCTTTTATTTTATTTAACCATTCATTTTTGTTTCTTTTTCTTTTTTTTTCTTTGTTTCAATTATAATAGAACATATTTTAAAAAGCAAATTCATTTGTACCTTTCTTGTTGAAAAAAACAAAGAGAAATTGGTAAAAATTTTAATGAACCATTTTGATTTATTATACCATGTTGATTCTTGGCATGGTTATTTTAGCCTTACCATCAATGTAAAACGATTATCATGCAGAATTTATTTTTACAGAATGCAAGTTGGTATTTATGTAGAAACGAAAAAGTTAATGCTGATGAAATAGTAAGCTTGTTTTTCTTATGACAAATACTTTAAAATATCTGCCTTCTAAAAACCTACAACTTTCACTATATTATTTCTCAACAAATGAAAGTCTTTTTTTTTTCTGAAGGATGGAAGTTGAGCGGGCAAACTTTTATATCCCAAAAGTGTTTAAAGAAGTGACCATAAAATTTTGGGAATTATATTACTATTGTTCTCGTATATGCTGAACAAATTTAATTGGTTATCGGAATCATTATTCTAAAATTTGTAGTCAACATCCCTTGTAAGTTCTAAAATTGGATTTTTTCAAAAATGTATATATTTAAAATCTATAATAAAGTTTAGAGCGACAAATTTATATCCAATCTTTTGTATGGAAATCAGGAATTTTTTATTTCCAATTTATTTTGGACGGATGTTTATTTAATATGAAAAATTTCTTTAAGAAAATTCTGAGTAACAAAAAAATCATTCAATATCCTTTGGATTGGTAGAAATTGAAATTGTGTGGGCCACTTTCCCTTCGTCAATAATAACAGCGCTTAGTTTATTTCCCGAATATGCAGATGTATCAATATAAACTACGTTATTTTCCTTTTTGAAAGTAACATCATTTACCCTTGAATGACCGATAACTTGAAGCTTACCAACATTTAGCAGCTCATCCCGTGTCCAAATTATTCCATGCGGTTTTTCCAAATCATTTCTTAAAACATTTTCTAAAAAGCTAAAATTTCCATTAAGAAATTTCTTGTAATATTTAGAAATACCAGCGTGAGAAATAAGGCAGCCTTCTAAATCCAAAATAACCGGGGAATTGATTATACACTCGAGATGTTCGGATAATTTTTCGAAATGATCATCATAAGAGGCAACCGTTTTTTCATAACCGTTGTAAAGCCAGGTGGTCCCCATTTCACTAGATGGGTGTTTCATAAAATAATAGAACATGAGATCATGATTGCCGGCAGTAAAAGTCAGTTTTTGTGAGATGAAAAAATCAATGACCTCATAACTGAAATTTCCTCTATCAACCAAATCGCCAACGCTATAAATAGTAATTCTAGGGAAATCGGTTTTTAATTTCTGCACTAACTTTTGAAGTGTTAGAAAACAACCGTGAATGTCACCAATTACAGCAATCATAAAAATTCATTCTAAAGTAAAGAATAAAGAATTAGATATAATTATTTTTGCGAGCATATTCGTAAAGCCCGTCACGAAAATTCGGGTGGGCAATATTGATAAGTGATTTAACTCTTTCTCTTATCGTTTTGCCGAACAATTGAGCGTGACCGTATTCAGTAACTACATAATGAACATCACCACGTCCAGTAACAACTCCGGCGCCTTGATTAAGGAATGGAACGACTCTGGAAATTTTAAAATCTTTTGTTGTTGAAGGCAATGCGATAATTGGCTTGCCTCCTTCGGAACGGGAAGCGCCTCTAATAAAATCAAGCTGACCGCCAAAGCCGCTAAACAATTTTGGACCTATTGAATCAGAACAAACTTGACCAGTTATGTCAACTTCAATTGCGGAATTAATAGCTATCATTTTATTATTTTTTGCAATCACAAAAGGATCATTGACATATTCTTGAGGATGGAATTCAATCATAGGGTTATTATTAATAAATTTATATAACCGTTTTGTACCAAGGACAAAACCGGCAACAATTTTTCCAGGGTGCAAAGTTTTCATTTCGTTAGTGATAACCCCCTTTTCCACTAACTCAATTGTGCCGTCCGAAAACATTTCCGAATGAATTCCGAGTGCTTTGCTGCTCGACAAATATTTAAGGACAAAATCCGGTATTGCTCCGATGCCCATTTGTAAAGTTGAGCCATCTTCGATAAGTCCGGCAATATTGAAAGCAATTTTTTTATTTATTTCGGTCATTTCCGGAGAAGTTTCTCTTTCACCTTGAGGAAGCTCTGAGATCTCTTCATCCACTTCAACGATATAATTAATTTTATTAATATGGATAAAACTATCTCCCAAAGTTCTAGGCATATTTTTATTAACTTGAGCAATAATAACCTTAGCCTTCTCTGCACCGGTTTTAGTTAAACCAACTTCAACGCCGAAGCTACAAAAGCCATGTTCGTCCGGGGGCGAAACATGGATGAAAGCCGCGTCAAGTTTTATAATTCCTTTAGAAAAAAGGAGCGGAGTTTCATACAAGAAAATAGGAGTAAAATCTGCGCGACCCTCTCTAACAGCATTCCGGGTATTTGCGCCGATAAAGAAAGCATTATGCCTAAAATGTTTTTCGAGTCCAGAAGCAAGATAAGAAATATTACCAACTGCCAGTGCATGCATTATCTCAACGTTTTCAAGCTCTTCTTTACGTCTAACCAGAGCATCAATTAGGACAGTAGGGAATGCGCAATTAGAGTGAGCCAAAATTTTATCACCGGACTTAATAACCTTAACCGCTTCGTCAGCCGAAACAATTTTCTGAGTGTAAGTTTTAAGGATATTAAACGGTATAGAATTTGTGGTTTTGAAATCTTCGATTGAAACCATATGATTCTCTTACTTAGATTAATTTAAAAATAGAATTTCTAATTAGTAGAAAATATTCTAAGCCGTCTATATTCAAAATTAAAAATATTAGCCACAGCTTCGTTGGAAACATATCCTTTATAAGTGCAAACGCCATTTGCTAAACCTGTATCTCCGAGCAATGCGTTTGATAAACCGTTATCAGCAATATTTTGAATATACGGCAGCGAAGCATTATTCAAACCATAACTTGCTGTTTTTGAAACAAGAGCAGGCATATTTGGGACACAGTAGTGAATTACGTCATGCAAATAATAAGTTGGGTCTGAGATGGTTTTAATATGGCTTGTTTCAATGCAGCCACCCTGATCAATCGAGACGTCGATAATCACAGCGCCTTTTTTCATTTGCTTTACCATATCTTCGGAAACCAGGTGAGGAGTTTTTTCACCTTTTATTAAAACAGCACCTATAAGCACATCAGCAAACTTAACACCTCTTGAAATAGTATATGGATTAGCCATCACGGTAGTTAATTGTTGATGAAAAGTGGAATCAATTTTTCTTAAGCGATTAAGATCTTTATCCAACACAATAACCTGAGCACCTCTTCCAAGCGCTGCTCTGGCTGCTGTTGTTCCGACGACGCCAGCGCCGAGAATAACGACTGCAGCAGGAGCCACGCCTGTAATTCCTCCCAGCAAAATTCCTCGGCCGCCTTTTGTATAGCTTTCAAGATATCGTTCAGCAATTTGAATAGATAGCTGCCCAGCAATTTCACTCATCGAGTGCAAAACCGGAAGTCCCGATTCATTTTCAATAAGTTCATATCCGATTGCAGTTATGTTTTTCTTCAAAAGGTCTTCAATAGTTGATTTATTTCCGATAGCTAAATGAAGAAAAGAAAATAAGATTTGATTTTCCTGAAGTAAACTAAGTTCGATATCAGATAGCGGTGTAACTTTAGCAATTAGCTCAGTTCTTCGGTAAACCTCTTCGGCGCTGTAAACAATTGTTGCACCTGCCTGCCGGTATTCTTCATCGCTAAAATTGCTCCCTTCACCAGCACCACTTTGAAAATAAATTGTATGCCCCGATCTTGTTAATGAATCAACGCCAGCCGGAGCTAATGCCACTCGTTTTTCTTCCTGAATATTTTCTTTAGGAATTCCTATTCTCATATGATTTCACTTTCGTTAGTAGTTATTGCTACTTTACTCGACTAACATATTTAATTTCCGTCTCAAATTCAAAAAAACATTTTTAATTGACCGGAGTAATAGGTTTTTTTCCTGATAAAACAGCGATGACATTTTTTGCTGCAAGTATAGCCATATTATTGCGGGCGTCAATTGTAGCGCTTCCGAGATGCGGAAGGAGAACGACATTTTTTAATTTATAAAGATCAGGATTTAGCACAGGTTCATTTTCGTAGACATCTAAACCTGCAGCGAATATTTTTTCCCTTTTAAGAATATTGATTAAGGCTTTTTCGTCAACAATATCACCGCGAGCAGTATTAATAAAGATTGCCTTCTCCTTTAGCAATAATAATTTTTTCTTATCTAATAGATGAAAAGTTTTAGGATTAAGAGGAAGGTGAACTGAAATAATATCGGAATGTTTTAACAAAAATTCCAAAGAGACTTTTTTTGCAGCAATTTTGTTTTCCAAAAATGCATTTCGAGAATTAGAAAAATAAATTATCTTTGTTCCGAAAGACTTAGCTCTTATAGCAGTTGCAGTACCAATTCTTCCTGCCCCAAGAATTCCGAAGACCTTATTTTTCAGTTCTACGCCAAGCAACAGTTTTGGCAACCAACCATTAAATTTTTTTAGGCGTACGAGCTCAACTCCTTCAACAAATCTTCTTGCACACGCCAGAGTTAAGGCTATTGCAAGGTCGGCAGTTGCGTCAGTTAAAACGTCCGGCGTATTAGTAACAGTAATTCCCTTTTGCTTGGCGTATTTGATATCAATATTATTAAAGCCGACTGCGTAGTTAGCAATAACCTTGCAATTTGACATTTTATCAAGTATTATCGCATCAAATTTATCTGTTAAAAGAGAAATTACAGCATCAACATTTTTTATACTCTTCAGTAATTCGTTTTTAGAAATTGGTTTGTTTTTGGGGTAGACGGAGACTTCAAAATTTTTAGCTTTCAAAAGCTTTGAAGCTATTTCAGGAATTTCTTGCGTTATAAAAACTTTCATATTCTTCTATATTTTTATTTATCCAAACAATAATCTAACAATAAATAAAGCAGCAAGAACTCCGACAATATCTGCAATCAATCCTGCCGAAAGAGCATGCCTTATCCGCTTGATATTAACAGCGCCAAAATAGACAGCTAATACATAAAAAGTTGTTTCTGAGCTTCCGTACAAAGTTGAGACTAAAATTCCTATGAATGAATCAGGGCCGTGGACTGAAATTATTTCAGCCATTATGCCTAGTGAGCCGCTGCCTGAAAGAGGGCGCATAAAAGCCATAGGCACAGCCTCGGCGGGAAGACCGATTAAGTCGGTCACCGGGTGAAGAATATTTATTAGCCATTGCATCGCCCCTCCTGCTCTAAAAATTCCGATTGCAACCAGCATCGCAACCAGGTACGGAATAATTTTTACTGCAATGGTAAATCCTTCCTTAGCTCCTTCAACAAATTTTTCATAGACTCTAACTTTCTTAATTGCGCCGTAGCCGATAAATATTATTATTAGCAAAGGAATTGCCAGAGTTGAAAATATTTGTAAAATATTCCTTGCGGCGCCAGGAGAGAAGAAACTTAATCGCTGAAGAATATCTTTGCCAATGCCGGAAAAAATAATTATGAGTATAAGGAGGATGAAACCGACAATGGCAGAAATATTTTTTAAGTTACTCTTTGCCCAAAAGGTAAATTCATTTTTTTTGATTGGAAATTTTTCTAAAATCTTTGCAGCAGTAACACCAGCTATGGTCGCACAGAAAGAGGCAAATAAAGATGTCCCAATTATTATTGCGGGTTCAGAGCTTCCGGAAGCTGCCCGGATTGCAATTGCAGTGGCAGGGATCAATGTTATACCAGCCGTATTTATTGCAAGGAAAGTGCACATTGCATTTGTAGCAACTCCTTTTTCGGGATTAAGTTCATTCAGTTCTTCCATCGCCTTCAGACCAAAAGGTGTAGCGGCATTTCCGAGTCCTAACATGTTTGCAGAAATATTCATGATCATTGAACCCATCGCGGGGTGTTCTGGTGGAACATCGGGAAATAATTTTTTAGTAACCGGTTTTAACCATCTTGCAATTATCGAAATCAAACCCGCATCTTCAGCAACCTTCATAACTCCAAGCCAAAGCGCCATAACACCGATTAAGCCTAGCGAAATACTTACTGCACTTCCGGCATAATCTAAAGCAGCCGAGGTTACATCTTTAAGTTTTAGAAACGAAACATTCTCAAGGACGATATGAGCCTTCGCAATAGAAGGAGAGAGTAAGGAATCAATTTTTATTTTTCCGTTAAGATATTCATTATTCCCGGACGCCGAAGCCATTTCCTGCCATATTTTTGGATCAGTACTTGAGATTTTAAAGTTAATTACATCTTTGGCAGCATTTGCATGATGGGTAACAATAGCAGGAATAGAAATATCTTGATAAATATTCTCTTTGTAGAAATTAGAAAAGTCAGCAGCTTTAATACTTAGAATTGTATGATAAGATTTTTCTTGATTTTTTTGAAATCCACCGGGGAATTCTAATGTTACGATTAGTGGGTTTCCGTTTTGAAATTTATTTTGGCTTTGATCAATTATGTCTGTAGTGATTGCGGTACCAATACCAAAAAAAAGTAGAGCTAGCCAAACATAATTTAGCATTAAAACTTCCGATAAATAATATTAATGAATTTCATTTAAGCAAATAAAAGACTATCCACCTGTTTCTTCAACTGCCTGAATTTCTTCAGTATCAATAAAAAATATTTTATTAAAGACCGGAAGATCTGTACTTTCATTAAATTCTTTAACATATTTCATCGAATAATTCTTTACAAGATCATCCATCAATTTTTGTTCTTCAACCCGTTTCAAGAAACCTTTTATGGAGATTGAAAGGAAATCATAAGTAGGCAAATTATCAAGCTCAACTCGTTTTTTAGGTTTGATGTTTCTGAGAACAGTGAAACTTGATTTGACTTCTATGTGAATTTTATCGAACAACTCATCTTCACTCGTTGGGAAAATATACACATTTTTATCCAAGTAAATAAATGTAACTGCAAGCTGAACAATTTTCTCTTCTTGTGTATAAAAGGAAAGGATTCCACAAGTATTATTCTTTAATTCATTTTCTATCGTTTCTAGATTTCTGAGTTGCTGAACATTTTTAAACATACTTTATCCGGATATTGTTAATTAGACTTTATTTTTTAATACAGTAAGAATAATTTATTGAAAATTTACATTCGCTGCAGTGATTTGCGTTTTTAACAAAATTACCGCCCTGTAAATTTTCAATCATTGATTTTATTTGATTTTTTATTTCGCTCAAATCAGATGCATTTATTTCTTTATCAACAGATAGAGCCGGAAACTCAAGAAATAAAAGTTTCATCTCTAATTTTGTAAAGTCAGGAAATAATTTACTTACAATATAGGAATAAAATTTCATTTGATTTAAATAAATTTTTGATCTTTCCTGAATTTCCTTTTCCGATATGTCGTCAGTTTTATAGTCAATAATAATAATTTTATTATCATCAAAAATAATCTTGTCGATAATACCGTAGAGTATATTTTTCCCTTCTTCAACAAAAATTTCAAACTCATTTTTATAATTTGAGAATGCTTTAATCCGTTTATAAGAATCAGATGAATAAAATCTCAAAAGCTGCTCGATTATATTTTTTTTAAATCCCGCCTCATGTTGCGCTGCTATATTACCAGCCTTTATTTCATCATTTATGATCAATTCTAAATTTTTTTCAACAGTTGTAGGAATTGATTCAATTTCTAATAATTTATGGATTATGCTTCCTTTTATCTTTGAAAGGTCATAATTGCTCTGATATTCATTCTCTTCATTTTTGTTTTTGAATTCAAATTCAAAATCATTTTTTTTTGCAGTCAAATTTCTGTGAAGAACTTTTTCCATAATCTCACTCAGACCGAAGTTGTAAGTCAGTCTATATTTCATTTGACATTGAGAGTAGATTGAAAATTTTGAGGCTGAAATTATTTCTTGCGAAGGATGATCTTCAATAATGTCCAATAATAAATTCTTAGCAACAAAGCCGGTACTTATTACGGGATTTTCCGGTAGAATAATATCTGTTTCATTTTTTACCGGAATATTTAGAGAAAGAGTTTTAGTAATATTACTAAACCGATCTCCGTCAAAAATCAAGGAAGTGAGATTAGATTCGAGTAGATGGTTTTCGCTATTAAAATTTATGTTCAAGCCTTGTTGCAGAAGTCCCATAAAGGATTCTTTACTAAAAGACATATCCTTAACCGGGGTGGCTGAAATAAATAAATAATATTTTGCTCTTGTTACTCCCACGTAAAATAATCTTTTAACTTCCGCAATATTCTTCTTGTACTTTATCAAATTGTTAATTCCAATTATGGGCGCAGAAATATATTCATCAAAATATTTTTCGTTCAAAGGAAGTTTGGCAAGTAATCCGAAATCTTTACTAATGGTGATTGATTTACTTTTTGTTGAATCACTCTTTGGACTATCTCCGCTATTGAATAAAATCACTACGGGAAATTCTAAACCTTTTGCCTGATGCAAAGTCATTATTTTAACAGAATTTGCATCATCAGCTATGGAAGCTTGCGCTTCCTCTTGAGATTGTTCGATTGACTCTTTTAGGTAAGTAACATAATCATATAATGTTTTATATCCTTGTGAGTCATAATTATTAGTAAGCTGAATTAGTTTTTGAATATTTGCTAACTCTTGTACACCGTCAGGTCTAGATGCAATGACTGATAAGAAGTTTGATCCATTTAAAATTTCTCTTAAGAGAGATATAAAATCGGAGTTACCGGACCCATTTTTAATTTCCATAATTGGCTGGAATGTTTTAAAGAATTGCTTATTTACTGATATATAATTTTTTACTTTTGTCCAAAGTGTTTTTCCATTTTGAAGAGATATATCAAATATTTGCGAATCGGAAAGGGAAAGAAATGGAGAGCGTAAAATACCAGTTAATGCAGCGTCATTATCTTCATCAAGAAGAAAAGCAAAATAATTGTATATGTCGTAAATAGTCTGTCGTTTATAAAATTCTTTTCCGCCTACGATTAGAAATGGAACGCCATATTTAATAAAAACTTTTTCAAGCTCGATAAAAGATTTTCTTTTTCTACAAAGGACAGCAATATCTCCCCAGTTAATATTAAGTTGTTCATCGTTGCTTCCAACAAGCTGCAATATTTTTCTCGTAACGATTTCAGATTCAGAAAATTGTGGTATAATTAAATTTTGATCTTTGACTGGATTTATTTTGGGTAGTAATACTTCAACATGCCCTTGAATGCCGTCGTTCAAAGCGCAAACCAAATCCGAATGTTCTACCTCATTAAATAGTCTATTTGGATTATTAAATAATTTCCTGAAAAGAGAATTTGTAAAAAGGCATAATTCGGGGGCCATTCTAAAACTATCCGGTAATGAAAGCAAAGAAGCATCGCCTTCTATTTCCCTAATGTTTTTTTTGGTTCGATTAAATACTTCCAACTCAGCATCCCTGAACATATAAATGCTCTGCTTTTCATCTCCAACTACAAACAAATTTCCTTTCCTTAAATCTTCTAAAATCGGGAGGAAAATATTGTACTGGATTTCATTTGTATCTTGATATTCATCGATAAGTAAATATTTGAACTTATCAGACAAGGCTTTACGTACAGAATTTATTTTCAAAATGTCTTGAGTAAACAAAAGGATATCTTCATAGTCCAAGTAACCATTTTCTTTTTTTCTGTGGGAATATATTTTAAGTGCATTATTGAAAAAGTTAATAACTGTTTTACCAAAATGAGCAAGTTCGTTTTCTATTTCTTCATGATTATCAATCGGCATGATCATTTCAAGTTCGGAAAATATCTCCTCTATTTGGTTAACTTCATTACCAAGATTTTCGATAGAATGCTTGCCTAAGTAACCATTAATTTTTACACTGCCAGTTTTTGTAGTTATCAGGTTTTTAATTTTCAACAGCATTAATAATTTATCCCAGAATCTTTCCAGTGACAGATTATCGTTCAACAAATTATTTATAGATGAGGCAATAACATTTTTGATATTTACATCAAGAACGGCACTATTAATAGACCGGATAAGATTGATAGCGTTCTCAATTTTGTTGATAAATATTTTTTCAGAATATTCCATAAATGAATCAAAAAAGAATTTTGAGATTTCTGTTTCTTTCAGGCTATAAATATTTTTTGTGATTGTTAATACGTTTTTGCGACGCTTAATTAGCGATACAATTTGGTCTGAAAAATTCTTTTTTGAAGCAAATACCCTGACCAGATATTTCATGTTGATTTCTTCATCCGGTACATTTAATGCATTTTTAATTGCTTCTTCGATAGCTAATTCGATAAGTTCTGATGAAACCTTTTCATCCACCGGTATAAAATTTGAGTCAAGCTTAGCTTCGACGGGATATTCCCTTAATATATCGATACAAAAAGAATGGATAGTAGAGATATTTGCCGAAACAAGTTGTTGCCTAATTTCTTCAAGCCTTATTTTTTCCCGTATGTCACTACTGTAGGAAAGTTTTCTTTCTATCTCCCCTGCAATTTTTTTATACAACTCACCGGCAGCTTTGTCAGTAAAGGTAATAGCTGCAATATTTCGAAGCGAAATATTTTCTTTCAATGCAATTTCCAGATAACGGCTTGCAAGAACAAGTGTTTTACCTGAACCAGCATTTGCTGTTAAGGAGATATGGTTCTTAAAGTTTAATGCTCTTATTTGATGATCTGTTAATGTATTCATAAAAATATTTTATTTATACTTTTAGTCCCGGAAGAATAATTTTGAATTCCGTTCCTGATTCAATCCCATCAACAAGACTTATGCTACCTGATGAACTTTCAAGAAATCTTTTTGCCAATTTAAGTCCGAGACCCATTCCTTTATCTTTAGTTGAAAAATTGGGTTCAAAAATTTTATGTTTGATTCCTTCGGGAATTCCGCTGCCGTCATCTTTAACGAGAACGACATAATTAGTTTCAGAAGAGCTTACTCTGATAATAATATTTCTTGCGCCTGCTTGAATCGAATTTCTTATTAAGTTTATTAACATTCTTCTAAGTTGGGTTTTATCACTTTCAATCATTGCTTCCTCAACTTCATTGGAAATAAATATTTTAATTTTTTCTTCAACGAAAAGATTAGTAGTATCATTAATAACATTTATTAAATCAATTTTTTCAAAATTAAGATTAGGCATTCTGGCAAATCTTGAAAACTCAGAAGCAATCAAACTAAGATTTTCTATTTGATTCATTATAGTGGAAGAAACTTTTTCAAAAATTGAATCAAAATTCGGGTTTTTATCTTTATAAGAAACGATTAATTGTTGTATTGCTAATTTCATTGGAGTTAATGGATTTTTAATTTCATGTGCGACTTGCTTAGCCATTTCCTTCCAAGCATTTTCTCTTTCAAGTTCGGCGAGTTCTGACTGGTTCTTCTTAAGTTCATTTGTCATCGAATTAAATCCCGTTAGTAGCTCTTTGATTTCACCTCTTTCAGTTGAATTTAGTTGAACGTTAAAATCACCGTGAGCTACCGAGTCGGTTGCCTTAGTAAGCCTCCTGATAGGTTCGGAAATTTTATTTGCTAGCACAGTGCTTAGAATAATCATCAGCAACGTAGCAAAAGAATAGACGCCGAAAAGAAAGACATCTAGATCAACGACAGAGAATGATAAATGGACTTTATTAAAGGCATCGTTCACACCGATAATGAAGGGTCTGTCACCGAGGTTAAATATTTTATAATATGAATCATAAACAAAATTCTCAATCCGTTCTTGAGTTAAATATTCCCGGTAGTTTAGATAATTTAGTGCATAATATACTTGAGGATTTAATCTGTCCGTGAAAAGACCGCTTTTATAAAATTGATCCCGTGAATTATAGAATTGATTGTTGCCGTCATAAATAGCGAAAGAAATATTCATGTCTCTTGCCGCATTTTGAAATGCAATTATATAATTGGCTGTTTTGCCTTCGTGAAACTCTTCTCTTATATTATTTTCAAGATAAACAGTTCTTTCGCTCAGCTCGTCAAGAATAGCCGAGCGCCTTTTATCTTCAATTATTTGGCGATTGTAAATTGCAAGAATTAAAACAGGAATTATTGAAACAAATAAGAAAGCAATCAGAAGTTGAGTCCTGAAAGTATATTTAATTTTCCTTACGTTTGTTGCAAAAACTAATAATGAAAATACAATGATGAATATGCTATGGATCAAAAATATTTTGAAAAAATTAAATAGGTCCCATGATATTTTTTTATCCCTTGCTGCAACAGCTGTAATTTTTTCGACACCGTTTTGATTTGTTTTGATGGCAAAAATAAAAAAATTCTGACCATTTAAGGAGAGATTAAACCATGCTTCGTTATCACCGTTAAAATCAGCGCTAAGTATAGGTTTTATTTGATTCCGGGAGGGATAAATATCTCCGTAAACTTGAGCTAATTTTGAATCATTAAATAAAAATATCTTTAAATTTGCAATATCAAGAACTGAATTGATATTGTTGTTTTTTGATTCTAAGAAATCGGGAATATCATTCACAAACAAAGTTTTAAGATCATAGCCGATAACAGCAGATAAGTATCCCACCTTTATTCCTCGATCCATAATCGGAATAACCCCTAATACAACCTTCTTTACTGTATCTCCGGGTTGATTTATTTCAACCAATCTCGGGATAGTAGTATTATCATTAATAAATTGTTTGATATTAATAGATTTTGGATTAATCCCTATTGAAAAATTTCCAAGGGGGTTTAAGTTTTTATCATAAATCCCTAACGAAGAATTTATGGATTCCTTTTGAAGTGAACTTTCTGCCCATAATTTGAAAGCTTCTGCACTATAGTTTGTACTGCCATTATTGAAGCTATCAATTATTTTTTGATTCTTCGCCGAATTAGACAAAGTTTCCTTAATTAAAAAACGCAAAAGATTATCGTTCGGTCTGTTAATTTCTAATGCAGTAGTTTTTAACGATTGTTTTTCTAATTCAATGTTAAAATAATTCATCAAAGTTATTGTTAGTACGGATGCGGCGATTGCGACATATATATAATAGAAACCTTCGCTAACCTTAACAAAATGAATTTGATAAGTAAGGATAAAAACAATGGTAATAAAAAGGAAACTTATAACCGGAGTAATTAGTGGTTCATTTTCATATAACAAAAAAATCACGCCAAAAACTTGAAAGTAGAAATAAAGATAAAGAAGCACTTTCTTTTGTTTCTTACTATCGCTTTCATTAAAAAACGAAGTTAGGTATAAAAGAAGACCGCACAAAACTACCACAACAGAGATTCCGAAAATAAGAGCACTAAGGTTCATGATTATTGAAGGAAGATTTGGGATTAAGTTCGGTTCCTTAAAGTATCTTAGAGTTGAATCAAAGATTACACTTTTAATTGTGGCACTTAAGCCTCTAATAGCCCAGAAGAACAATACAGAAACTAGAAAAAGATAAATCCAGAAATATTTTTTCTGTAGTGATATCTTGCTCATTCCAAAATGAAGATAACTTTGGAAATATTGATATCCTTTGATAATTATTAATAAAAAGAATAACGACGATATCAAAAATTCAATCGGCGATTTTACGATACCTCCGCCAAAAGTTGAAGAAAAATATGCCGGGTCTACGAGATTTCCTTCCAACAAACCGGTTGGAAAACCGGTATAGAAAAGTAATAACCTAAAGGTCACCAAATAAAAAGTCAGAAGTATAAATTTAGACACTCGATACTTAAGATTATAAAAGTCCTTTCTGAATCCTAACCCTACAAACAAAAATCCAAGCGACATTAATATTGATTGAATTGTGTTTACGGTTTCATATAATGTGCTCACAGCAATATTCAAAGCAGGCTTATAGAAAGTTACCATGCCAATTTTATCACCGTTATTATTAGTCAAATCAAACGAATATTTCCTTCCATCACTAGTTTTTTCTTCAAAGGGATTGAAGGCAATATCAAATTGAGTTAAATATTTTGCTGATATTTCTTTTGTAAAGTTAATGTCCTCAAAGTATGAGTTTTGCAAAGAAAAATGTTTTTCAAAGGGATCGCTGACAACAAAATAAAATTGATCGCTGTCAATGAAGATTGTATCGGTAACAGTTAAATAAGTAATTAGTTCCGTTGAATAAAAATGTGCTTCGCCGGCGGGATAAGACAGAGGTAAAATATCAATTTGCGGAACTGCAATCTGGTTATTCCATGCAATCAGTTTTCCGTTTGGTGCAAGGACTTCAATGGATAATTTTTTATATCGATCCATATTTACAAGTTTAAGCAGAGAGGCATAGGATGAATTTTGAGGATTTAGAGTGCTTCGTAATTCCGACTTAAAATTTTTTTCAAGAGTTAATAGATTATTTTCTTTTTGCTTATAAAGATAGGTCACTGAATTTTGAATTTTTAGAATCTTGCTGGATAATATTTTTTCCCAATTATCTTCAAGGTTTTTCACAAGAATGGGTGTAATGATACCAGAAGCAAAAATCAAAATTAAAATAAAAAAGACGATAGCAAAATAGATTCTATCGCCTTTAATTTTATTGAAAAGTTTTTGATACATCAGTTAATAGTTATCTGAGTAATTTTCCATCTTTTGCCGACATGCTTTAAGGAGACATAAACTTCCGAAGTTTCATGCTTTCCTCTAAAAAGATATTTATATGTTCCAGTAGCAAAAGGATTGTTTTCGTCACTATGAACATTATCGAAATTAAAATAAGTAACCCGGTATAATTTGAAAAAATCTACAAGAACGTAATATGCTTGATTTGAACTGTAATATCCTGTTATGCCGCTAAATAAATTTATATAAGTTTGAGCGCTTAGATATTTTGAAATCATTCTCACTTTTCCTGCAGAAATTCCATTTTCAATTTCACTGAAAATAAAAGCAGGATTTTGATTATAGATTCCTTCAGCTTTATCATTTAATTTATTTTCCTGAGCAATCATTAGTGAGCTAACAATCCCAAGAGTAAAAAATATTAATAATATTTGAAATCTTATTCTTATCATTTATTTTGAGCAAATTTAAGTAATTAAATTAAATAAGTCTACTTTGGAATTAATTGAAGCTCCAAGAGTAAAAAAGTAATTCTTCGACTCTGTTACTTTAACGCCTATTTAATTTGGACTCTTCCAACGCGCCTCTTACTTTGGAAATATTTGAACGTTTAAGCTGATTATTTTTAGCTACCGCTTGGAAAGCCCAATCAAAAACCATTCTCTCATTAGTTATGTTGCTAACTCGAATTTTTGCATAGTGATTGTCCCAAGTCCAAATTACATAGGTATGCCCAACAATAGCGGCAGCATCTTTTGTCGGGGACCAACCAGAAGTAGGAGCATAGCTAATATCATAAATATTATTAGTCGGTCCCATATCCTGAATATCGGAATCAGTCCAAACATCTATATAAAAGTTTCCATTATAATTCTCAAAAAAGAAATCGGCTGTAGAATCATTATATGCCACATCACTAAAGGTTGTAAATGAAAATCCACCGGTATTAGGGAAGTTCCTATAATCGAAAACTGTCTCATTAAAACCTTCTGGACGCGGAGTAGCGCTTACGTTATCGGGGCTTAATACGCTTTCATTTCCATTAAAATCATAGGCAGTAACGGCGTAATAAATTGTGATGCTGTTTTGAGCACCGTTATCATCATAATAATTATTTTTTGTTGTACCAATTAGGGTGTACTTTCCATTATAACTCAAGGCATAATAAACATTATACCCGGCAATATCGCTTTCCGGATTCTTATTCCAGGTAATTTCCACTGTATTATCTCCGTTTATAACCTGAACACCAGTGGGATGTGAAGGTGGCTGGTTATTCATTACTGGATTAACCTTATTACAAGAAGCAAGAATAAAAATTGATAAGAATGCGGATGTAAATAATATAATTTTTCTCATTTGGATACCTTAAGAAATTGTTATACACATTAAAATCAAAATAGATGCCAAACAAATTGGTTAAGTTTACTCAAAAAAAGAAAGAATTGCTTATTATTTGTATACTATAATGAACATCTTGTACTAAAATATTTTTTGAAATGTGCTCATAAATTCAAGAATTCATCCTGGTAAAACATTTTTGATTTGTTAATTACTCCCAGTGCTTTTCCAGTAAGTAGTCTTTTATCGAACGGAGAATTTTTAGATTTGCTTTTTGATCTATTAATGTCAAAAGTAAAGATTTCAGTTAAATCAAGAATTGTAAAATTCGCTATTTGTCCTACTTCAAAATTCGGAACTGGCAGATTTAATATTTTCCTTGGATTGATGGACATTTTTTCAATAAGTTGTCCGAGGGTAATTATCTTTTTGTGATATAATTCTGTTAATGCCAATCCTACTTGAGTTTCCAGTCCCGTAATTCCATTAGGTGCATGTTCAAACTCTGCTTCCTTTTCTTCGGCGGAATGAGGTGCGTGGTCACTTGCAATACAATCAATCGTTCCGTCCTTTAATCCAAGAAGTATTTCATCAACATCGGCTTTAGTCCTTAATGGTGGATTCATCTTGAAATTTGTATCATAAGTTTTTAGCGAGTCGTCGATCAAAGTAAAATGATGAGGCGTAACCTCGGAAGTTACAGAAATTCCTTTTTGTTTTGCTTCGCGGACCATTTCGACTGATTTTTTCGTGCTTAAATGAGCAATATGAATTTTTCCGCCGGTATATTCCGCAAGCAAGATATCTCTAATTACAATTAATTCTTCAGCTACAGATGGAATAGGTGGCAAACCAAGCATAGTTGAGTTGAGACCTTCATTCATAGCTCCGCCTGATAAAGTCTCATCTTCGCAGTGTTCTATGATTGGAACATTATACATTTTAGAATATTCAAAAGCCCGTTTCAAAATTCCTGAAGTTTTTATTGCGACACCGTCATCCGAAAAGCCAACGACGCCAGCTTCATAAAGTTCAGCCATAGGGGAAATATATTCTCCCTTACGACCCAAAGTTGCAGCTCCGATAACTTCGACATCAACTAGGTGATCTTTTGATTGCTTCTTAATAAAACTTACCACCTCGGCGGAATCGATTGCCGGCTCAGTATTCGGCATGCAAGCAATTCCGGTAAAACCGCCGTTAGCAGCGGCATTACAGCCCGATTGCACTGTTTCTTCATCTTCCCTTCCTGGCTCTCTTAAATGGACATGCATATCAAAAAAACCAGGCACGATGTGTTTGTTTGAAAGATCAAAAACCTTAACACCGGAAATTTCTTCAGGATTTATTTTACCGATTTTTGAAATAACACCATCAGTAAGAAGAATATCTATTCCCTTTTCATCAATTTTTTGTACCGGATGAAAAAGTGAAACATTTTTTAGGATAACTTTCATTTTTACTCCGCTAATTCAAAGTTCCAAGTAAGTATAAAACAGCCATTCTAACTGCTACACCATTAGTAACTTGCTTCAATATTATTTGATTCAACCCGTCGGCTACGCCGGAGGATAGCTCAACGCCGCGGTTGATTGGACCGGGGTGAAGAATTAAAATATCCTTACCGTTTTTTTCCAGGCGTTCCCCAGTAATTCCAAAATATTTTGCATATTCTCTGATAGAAGGGAAATATTCCCGCGCTTTTCTTTCAAGTTGAATACGCAGAACATTTAAGACATCATTTTCCTGAATAGCCTCGTCAATATTATAAATTACTTTAACCCCGAGGTCCTCAATATTTTTAGGAATCATTGTAGAAGGACCGCATACAGAGACTTCTGCACCCATTGTTTTTAAACCATAGATATTAGATAATGCAACTCTGCTATGGGCAACATCGCCAACAATGCACACTTTCAGTCCTTCAATTTTTCTAAGTTTCTCTCTAATGGAATACATATCTAGCAATCCTTGAGTCGGATGTTCGTGTATTCCATCGCCAGCATTAATAATATTAGCATCTGAGATTTTAGTCAAATAAAGAGGCGTCCCCGCAGCGGAATGCCTAACAACAACCATATCGACTTTCATCGCTTCAATATTTTTTATTGTATCTTTAAACGATTCTCCTTTGCTGACGCTACTTGCAGAGACAGCAAAATTTATTGAATCTGCCGACAATCTCTTTTCCGCTAGCTCAAATGAAATTCTTGTTCTTGTGGAGCTTTCATAAAAAAGATTAACAACTGTTTTTCCTTGTAGTGTAGGAACCCTTTTAATTGGTCTTTCCAACACTTCCCTAAATGTAGATGCAGTGTCTAAAATTAATTGAATATCTTCTTTTGGAACCCCTTGTAGGCCTAACAAATGTCTGTTAGATAAAGGCATAATCATTTCTCATTTGTTTAATTGTTTTCCATTTCCATTAAATAAATTGCATCTTCGCCGTCAACTTCCGACATTTTGACTTTTACTTCTTCGTTAATAGAAGTAGGGATATTTTTCCCAACATAATCTGCACGAATCGGAAGTTCACGATGCCCGCGATCTACTAAGACAAAAAGTTGGATCGTGTTAGGTCTGCCCATATCCATTATAGCATTTAGTGCTGATCTAACTGTACGTCCAGTAAAAAGCACATCATCAACAAGGATGATATCTTTTTCATTTATGTTGAAAGTAATATTTGATACCGATACTTCGGGCTGCTTAAGCCGGACTCTAAAATCATCGCGGTATAACGTAACGTCCAAAATACCAAAAGGAAGCTCTATCTTTTCGATTTCTTTGATCTTTTCAAACAGCCTCTTGGCAAGATATTCCCCGCGAGTTCTCATACCCATCAGCACAAGATTTTTGGAGCCTTTATTACGTTCAAGAATCTCATGTGCTATTCTGGTTACAATTCTCTCAAGCCCATTTTGATCGACTAATTTTGATTTTATATTCATATAAAAAAAATCCTCCGTGGAAAAATTTTCCTTGGAGGTTACCTTATAATTTTTTTATTTAATTCCATCTTCATCCTTTTCTATCTCTCGGGACAGAGTTAAAGGTTAATTTTCATTTCTTTAATAAAATTAAACATAATAAATCTAAAAGTAAAGCTTAATATTACTTGAGGAATCGCAATCTCTAAACTATATTTTTTGATGCCCCAGTTTGATAAAACTTTTCAAATAGCTTTCCAAAAGTCATTAATTATCCTTCATTTTTATTGAACGCAGCATTTAGTGCTTTACAATGAAAAATCTGTCCAAAGTTTTACTTAGGTGAAATAGTATCGGCCATTTTGTCACACTATTTTTTCTGCAATTTTTAGATAAGAATTATAGGCCTGGTGGAGGCTTGTCATAGGCTTGTTAGAAGCCTGGTAGAAATGGGAAAAATATAAGGAAAAAAGACTAAGGTGTGACAAAATTGACAAAAGTGTTAGGTAGAAGAAGGATGAGGGATGAATGGAATGGTATAATAGTGGGAAATCCCCAAATATTCCATTATTCTACTTGGTTTGACATGTGCGTTATTAGAGGTGGGCTTAATTAAATAAATATTAAGGGATCTCAAAATTTGAGATCCCTTAAAAATATTATTTTATTCTAAAATTATTTAATGACCTTAAACTCAATTCTTCTGTTTAGAGCCCTGCCTTCAGCAGTCTTATTTGAAACAATCGGATTTTCTTCACCCAATCCGGCAGTAGTCAATCTACTTGCATCAACACCTTTAGCAACCAAGAATTGCTTCACCGCTTCGGCTCTTTTAAGCGACAACTTTTTATTGTATTTATCGGAACCGATATTGTCGGTATATCCTTGAATTTCAACATTTACACCCGGGTTTTGTAGCAATGTTTCTGCAGCATTATAAAGAATCGGCATTGATTCGGGTTTGAGTGTAGCTTTATTAAAATCAAAATTAACTCCAATCAGCACCCAATTAGTTGGAGCAGGAGCGTTGCTTACAACAGCAGGAGTATTCTTCTTAACTATACCTTCGATCCTATTGTAATCAACTTCCGTAGGTTGGGTTTGATATTTTTTAACTATATCTTCTATTTTTCCATAATCAACAACGCCTACGCCATCATACATATCAGACAAGTGAGATTGAGGTCCTTTACCAAAATAATAAACAGCACCTATGTCAAATGTCATATATGAATCCAAATTACCGCCTAATAGCCCATTCCCAATTGTTCCATAAACTCCGTCAAATGAGTTTGTGGAAGGTGTATGATAATCAATTTCGGTTTTTATCTTCCAATCCGGGCTAAGCCCCCACTCAGCTCCAAACAAAAGATTCATTTGATAATCGATATGATTTTTATTTAGATTTGCTATACGTGAGCCTGTAATTGAATTCGAGAATCCACCAATTCCTACTCCGAGATAAGGTGAAATATACTCGGCGGGCACAAGATAATAAATCAAATCAAAATTAGCTTCAAGAACATTATTCTTAATATTATCTCTTGTGTCTTTGAGAAAAATATAATTTCCCTCTAATCTTAAGCCAATATGTTCGGTAAAGTTTCTTTGGAGGGACAGGTATCCTCCAAATTGAGTACCCAATTTATCATTAGAGTATGAGTTAAAACTAATATATCTTGGATAAGTAAAGCCAAATCCGAAGTTCCAACTATTTTGAGCTAACCAATCATATTTTGAAGTCGTTTGCTGAGCAAATAAATTGCCGGCAAGTAGGATAGAGAAAGAAAACAACATCACAAGAAAATACTTTTTCATTTTTAACCCTCCAATAATTGTACGAATAAAATGTTACAATATAATAACTTGCAACTTATTAGAATAACTTGTATAAAAATAATCTTTTAGGAGTTAAAATCAAGTGTTAAGGTTACTTGGCATTTTATTTAAAACAATCTATCTTTGTTTTTGCAAAAAAATAATTAATTTAAATTAACTATTACTTTCACAAACACGGGGTGTAGCGCAGCCCGGTTAGCGCGTCCCGATTCAATCGGGAAGGTCCCCGGTTTATGGAATTTTAATTTATCTGAAAATTATAAAGTGTTCAGTTTGTTCTTTTTATTTATCAATTTTTATTTCAAAATATGTTTTCGGGGTGTAGCGCAGCCCGGTTAGCGCGCTTCGTTCGGGACGAAGAGGTCCCCGGTTCGAATCCGGGCACCCCGACATGAGCTTTTGTACTTATATTTTATTTAGCCAAGCAGTGAACAAATATTATATTGGCAGCACCAATAACATTCTGCGAAGGTTAGACGAACATAATTCAAGACAATCAGCTTCTACCAAAGCTGGTGTTCCATGGAAGCTAGTCTTCATGAAAGAATTTGTTCTTAAATCAGATGCTATTAAACTTGAATATAAACTCAAGAAAATGAAAAGCAGAAAATATCTTGAGTGGTTCATTAATAACAGTTAATGCGTCCCGATTCAATCGGGAAGGTCCCCGGTTCGAATCCGGGCACCCCGACAAACTTAGACTAAAATATTATGGCTCAAAATCATTCTTTTGATATAGTTTCTGAGATTGACTTGCAAGAAGCTGATAATGCGGTTAACCAAGCGATTAAGGAAATTCATCAGCGTTATGACTTAAAAGATTCTAACACTGAAATTGAACTTAATAAAAAAGAGAAGCTTATTTCGATTAACACCAAGGATGATTATTCGTTAAAAGCTAGTATTGATATTCTTCAAACCAGATTTATTAGAAGGGGTATCTCAGTAAAAGCTCTGAAAATTGAGGAGCCGGAGCCAGCAGCAAACGGTAGGTTAAAATCAGAAATAGCACTACAAAGCGGTATTTCAGGGGACAATTCGAAAATAATTACAAAAATGATTAAAGAATCAAAACTTAAGGTTACCGCGCAAATTCAAGATGAAAAAATAAGAGTGCAAGCTACAAAGATAGACGATCTTCAAGCAGTGATAAAATTAATCAAGGATGCTGAATTAAATTTTCCAACTCAATTTGTCAACTTGAAGTAATCTATTAAAATCTTCCCTTAAGCATTCCTATACAATATATCGACGAACTATCTGAATCTTAATCCATAATCATTCTTAAAAAAGAAGAACTATCTTCATCATCATCTTTATTTTCAGAATTCACTTTATTTGTTTTATCTTTAGCCCAGTTGTACCTTGAGGCGTCAAAGTTAAATCCGCTTTTGGGCGTTTCTTCATCTTTAGTTTTATCTTTGTCCTTATCATCAACAGAAGATTTTGGGCTTTTGACTCTGAAGAAGGTTGGTACATCCAAGTCATTTTGATCTACTTCGGAGTTTTCTAAGAAATTAAAACCGCCCCGGACAGATTCCTGATTTTTATATTTCTCTTGAGAATTCTTATTTGTTTTTGCATTAAAATTTTGGCGTGCGCTTTCAAACCCGGTAGCAATAACAGTGTAGGACACATAATCATTCATCTCTTCTTTTCTTACGCAGCCGAAAATTACATTTGATTCTTCGCCGGCTGCTTCAAAAATAACGTTATTTCCTTCGTTAATTTCCTGCATGGTAAGATTGCTTGAGCCAGTAACATTTAATAGGACGCTTTTAGCGCCTTTAATATTAACACCTTCTAATAAAGGACTGGAAATTGCTTTTTGTGCAGCTTCAATGGCGCGATTTTCTCCACTCGCAATTCCGCACCCCATTAAAGCTTCTCCGCTTTGATTCATTACGGCACGAACATCAGCAAAATCAACATTAATTAATCCTTCGATAGTTATTATATCGGCAATACCGCGGGTTGCTTCATACAAAACTTCGTTTGGTTTATCAAATGCTGCAAATGCATTTATGCTTTTATCAAGAATACTTAATAGCCTTTCATTAGGAATGATTATCAAGCTATCTACATGCTGCTTTAATTCTTGGATTCCTTGTTCGGCATTTAACATTCTCTTTTTACCTTCCCAGCGGAAAGGTTTAGTAACAATTCCGACAACGAGCGAGCCAATACTTTTAGCAATTGAGGCGACAACGGGGGCACCCCCGGTTCCGGTACCGCCGCCCATACCGGCAGTAACAAAAACCATATCACTTCCTGAAAGAACTTCGGCAAGTTTTTCTCTATCTTCTTCAAGAGATTTTTTACCTACGTTGGGATCTGCACCTGCACCAAGTCCGCGAGTAATGTTAGTTCCGACTTGTATTTTGTGCGTTGCGCTGCTACTGTTTAGAACTTGAGCGTCAGTATTAACAGCAATATATTCAACTCCGACAAGCCCTCTTTTAATCATGCTTTCAATAGCATTGCAACCACCGCCGCCAACTCCTACAACTTTTAATATTGCGGACATAGACCTGCTTTTATCAAGTGTGGCAAATCGCGTCATTGTGACCTCCTTATTTGAAGTTTATAATTCATCAAAAAATTGTTGTACTCTTTTAAACATTCCTGTAAATTTATTTTTCCCTTGAGCCTTTTTTGGTTTGATCAGGACTTGATATTCGCTTGATTTTCCACCAGGGATTCCTCTTATTAAACCTGCGACTGTTGCAAACTCCGGGCTTTCAATTTCATTTGACAATCCGGTGCCTAATTCCTGAGGTACGCCGATGCGTGTCGGAAGTCCGAATACCTCTTCTGCTAATTCAGTACATCCTTTCAAAAGCGAGCCGCCGCCAGTTAAAACTATTCCGGCTTTGATTTTATTTTTGAACCCTGCGCTTCTAATTTCATTATCAACCAATGCAAAAAGTTCTCGCATTCTGAGGCTGATTATTTGTGTTAACAGGCTAATAGGAATTTTTGCATTTCCTCTTGCACCAACACCGCGGATCAAGATATCTTCATCTTTGATAATAGCGTTTTCAGTTGCATAACCGTAATCCTTTTTTAATTTTTCGGCTTCTTCCGTGATTACTCCAAGCGACTCGCGGATGTCGTTCGTTACTTGATTTCCGGCAACGCCGATAACTTTTGTATGCTTAATTGCTTTATTGTGAAATATTGCGATGTCCGTGGTTCCTCCACCGATATCTATTAAAGCAACTCCTAAATCTTTCTCACTTTCTTCAAGAACAGATGAACTTGATGCTATGGGTTGCAGAATGTAATCTTGAACTTGAAGTCCGGCACGTTCAACAGATTTTTTTATATTTTGTATTGCCGGTATTGAAGCAAGCACGATATGATTAGTAGCCTCTAGTCTCGAGCCTGACATTCCTATTGGATTTTCAATACCGCCTTGATAATCGACCATAAATTCTTCCGGGATAATATGCAATATCTGCCGGTCAGATGGAATTCTAATTGTTCTTACATCGGCTTCAAGTCTTTCAAGGTCAGCTTTTGTAATTTCCTTATCTTCACCGCTAATGGTGACATAATTTCTATGTCGAATGCTGGTAATGTGTTCTCCGGCGACCCCTACATTAACGATGTTTATTTCTATACCTGCTCTGTTTGAAGCAATAGAAACAGCTTCTCTTATAGCTTCAGCAGTTTTACCTATGTTTGCAACAAGACCTTTATGTAAACCTTCTGACGGAGCAACTCCGAATCCTAAAATATTTATACGATTGCTGTCTTCAATCCGTTCGGCAATTACCGCACAAACTTTAGTCGTTCCTAAATCCAACCCTGCAAGAATATTTTTTTTCATTCACTTAGACCTGTTTCTTCAGCTTTACCAAGGAAAATTTCATTTGCAAATCTTAAATCAATATAATCACTATTATCAACAAGATTATTTCCGTTAAGCATTCCCTTCATCATTATTTCTAAATAAACCATTTTTTTTGCTTCATCGCCCTTGCCGAAAATAACCGGAGGTTTAATGCCGGAAAATGACAATATTATTTCGCTTCCGTTTCTAAGATCAATTTCCGAAAGCTTCTTAGATAATTCTATACTTGATAATTTGGCCGCTTCAATAATTTTAAAAGCTTCAACAATGTCATCTGCTTCGTGATAAGAAAGTGCTATAAAATTATTTTGGACATTCGCATTGCTGATAACCGGCAGATCAACAAATTTAGTATCATTCAACATTGGCAAAATTTGAAATTTCTCAGTTATAAAATACGGTTCGCCATTATTGATTATAACTGCCATTATTATTTTTTCAGTTACAAAAACTTTTACCAATCCATTGCCGGCATATTCAACATCGACATTGTCAAGGTAAGGATGC
This sequence comes from Bacteroidota bacterium, assembly GCA_021831685.1. Lineage (GTDB taxonomy): Bacteria > Bacteroidota > Ignavibacteria > Ignavibacteriales > Ignavibacteriaceae > FEN-1297. The sequence continues at coordinate 51,974 of JAKBMG010000212.1, forward strand.
TTTTCAAAACGCTCTTTAATAGCCGGTAGCGTTAAATCATTATAAATAGAAAGATCATTAAGCTTAGCGTATTTCAGATAATCACTTTCTGAAAGAAGTTTATTACCACGTACCTCAATCATTTTGACCTCATCTTTATTATTTTTTTTATTAGTAGAAAAGATCAAAAATATTAAACATGAAATTAATACAATGAGAAATAAAGTGCTCAATATTTTACTTTTTTTTTCTAACATTTTTACAATGCTTTAACAAGTTCAACAAATTTTTCTCCGTACTTCCAAATATCCCCGGCGCCCATAGTAACAAATATATCACCGTCCTTTTTCAGTTCAATTAACTTTTTGGGGATATCATTTTTATCCTTAACATAGATAACATTTTTATGTCCAAACTTTTTAGCTGATTCGGTAATAAGCTCGCCGCTGATTCCATCAATTGGTTCTTCACGAGCAGGATAAACATCAGTGCAGATAAAAATATCCGAGTTAAGAAACGACCTTCCAAACTCATGATAAAAATCTCTTGTCCGCGTATAAAGGTGCGGTTGAAAAACTGCAATTAACCTTCGATCCCAGCCATTTCTAATTCCGGCTAAAGTTGCGCTAGTTTCGGTTGGATGGTGTGCATAATCGTCAATCACTAAAATTTCTTTGTTATATTTTATTTCGAACCTTCTGTAAACACCGGAGAATGATTCTAGAGCTTTCTTAATTACATCAAAACCGATCCCAAGCTCCTTTGCAATACAAATTGCAACAAGAGAGTTTTTGATATTATGGACACCCGGAATTTTCAAAGTAATTTTTCCTAAATCTTCACCCTTATATTTTACAGAGTACGAGCTTGAAAATTCGTTAAAAGAAATATCAGTCGCCCGGATATCCGCTTGAGTGGTTAATCCGTAAGTTAAAATCTTTTTATTTATATAAGGAATTATATCCTGAAGCGCAGGTTCATCCATACATAGAACAACAAAGCCGTAAAAAGGAACTTTATTAGCGAACTCAATGAATGCGGATTTTATATCGTCCAAATCTTTATATGTATCTAGATGCTCGCTTTCTAAAGTAGTAATCGCTGCAATGGTTGGTGTAAGTTTTAAAAATGTTCTATCGAATTCATCCGCTTCAACAACTATAAATTCTCCATCGCCTAAACGTGCGTTAGTGCCTCCAAGTCCGCTTAATTTTCCGCCAACGATAATTGTAGGATCAATTCCGCCTTCAGTTAAGGTTAATCCAACCATCGATGTAGTTGTAGTTTTTCCGTGAGTCCCGGCGATACCAATTCCATATTTCATCCGCATACACTCTGCAAGCATTTCAGATCGTTTAATAATTGGAATTTTTCTTTCAATCGCCGCTTGAACTTCGGGGTTGTCTATCATTACTGCAGATGAATAAACAAGAACATCCGCATCTTTCAGGTTTTCCGGAGAATGCCCTTCATAAACTTTGATTCCGAGGCTACTGAGACGGGCAGTAACATCTGACAATGATCTATCCGAACCAGATATTTCGAAACCCTGGTTTAAGAGTATTTCTGCTATTCCACTCATACCTATGCCGCCGATACCGACAAAGTGAACTTTTTTAATATTCTTGAACATTTATAATTTCCTGGGTTTCTCTTTTAACATTTGAAATTTTTTAATTAATGCTTCTTCATTTTCATAATCAGAAGGTCTAATAATAATCGGTCTTCGTCTATTTTTAATTTTTAATCTTATAAGCCGAAAAACTTTGTTATTAAATCTTTCGCGTCTTTTGGAAATTTTTATTTGAATAATATCTTCTGTTTTAAAAGTTTTCAACCTTGATTTTTCAATAAATGAAATCTGTTCATCAGTAATTTCCAAAAATCTTTTTCTATAGACATTGTATAACAAACCAATCAATGAAAAAATCACAATAAATCCAAAGAAATAAATTATCGGATCTTTAACAATAAAAATAAATGAGTCTTCGACAAATTCTCCCCGGATAATTACATATAAAATAAATACTACAAAGTAGATAATCGTTGACTGATAATAAAACGACAAATTGTACTTGAAAATATTTTTATCCGTTTCTGTCATACTTCAACCGCATATTTAATTGCACGTGCTGCTATTTCTTCGGCTGCGTCTGGTTTACTTAATAACAAAGCATTCATCTTTAATTGTAATAGTTTTTCTGGATTAAAAATGATTGAAAGCACTTCATCTGTTAATTTTGAGCTTAAAATTTTATCTTCCATCAAAATTGCAGCATTCTTTTCTGATAAGGACTTTGCATTATAATATTGATGGTTCTCAGTAACGTTAGGTGAAGGTACCAAAATTGACGGAATACCAAGGGTGAGTAATTCCGCGATAGTTGTAGCGCCAGCCCTTGCAAGCATTAAATCGCATGCAGAATAGGCTATATCCATCTTAACTATGAACGGCATCACTAAAATATTGGGTGAAGTAAATATTCTATATTTTTCATAATAATTTTTCCCAGTTTGCCAAATAACCTGAATTTGATTTTCTTCAAGTTTTTTCAAAGAACCGGCGACTGCATCATTTATTGAGCCTGCGCCTAAACTTCCCCCAACGATTAATAAAGTCTTCTTTGAATCTGATAAATTAAATTCCTTCAACGCATCATTTTTGTTAATCGATCCTAAATTTTTTCTTACCGGATTCCCAGTAAAAAATATTTTTTCTTTATTCTTAAAATATTTTTTTGAGTCTTCAAAACCGACATGGATCTCATCAGCAAATTTTTCCAACATTTTAGAAGTAACTCCCGGATAACTATTTTGTTCAAGTAAAATTATTTTTGCACCAAATAATGATGAAGCAAATATTGCAGGACCGGCAACATAGCCGCCTGAGCCAATTGCAACTTGAGGCTTAAAATTTAAATTGATAAAAATAGATTGAATGACAGATACAATTACTTTCAGAGGGAAAAGTAAATTCTCAAAATTAATTTTTCTCGAAAATCCTTTTATCCAAATTGACTTGAATTTATATCCTAATTCCGGAATCACTTTGCTTTCAATTTTGGATTTTGTGCCAACAAACATTATTTGTGCATTAGGCAATTTAATTTTAATCCTTTCGGCTACAGCTACTGCTGGAAATAAATGACCACCAGTTCCACCGCCGGCAAATAAAAATCTATATTTTTTATTTTCTGTACTCATGCCGGAACAGTTTCATTTATATTTTGATTAATCGGCTTTTTCACCGCCGCACTTGAAAAAGCAATGTTGATTAAAATTCCGACTGAGATGCAAAGAAAGATTAAAGATGTACCTCCGTAGCTAATAAATGGTAACGGAAGACCAGTAGTAGGGACTAATCCTGTTGCTACTGCAACATTTACAAACGCATAAATAGTAACGGACATTGTGATACCAAAAGCAAGAAGCTGCCCAAATTTATCTTTAGCCTTTTTAGCAACGAGAATTCCTGCAAGAAATAAAATCAGATAACAACAAAGTACAATAACCGATCCTAGAAACCCTAATTCTTCGCCTAAGATTGCAAAGATAAAATCACCATAAGCCTCCGGAAGGAATAGGTTACTTTGAAGGCTATGCCCCATACCGACGCCAAATATTCCTCCACTCCCTAATCCGAGCAATGCTTGTTTAACTTGGATATTTGCAGTGCCTCCGTGCTGAGCCGCATGAATAAAAGTTAAAATTCTTTCTCTTGAATGTGCTATTGTCATAGCAATAATTCCGGCGAATATTAAACAGCCTAAAGCAGTAACAAGTAGATGACTTAATTTTGCGCCGCCTACATAAAGTAGCATAAAAGATACAAATACTAAAAGAACTCCGTTGCTGACATTTGGTTGCGCCAAGACTAAACCGGCAATGACTATAACCCAAAACAGCAAATAAAGAAATCCTTCTTTATAATTTTGTAATACATCCTTCTTAACTTCTAGCAAAACTGCCAGGTGAATAATTAAAATTAGCTTTGCTATATCTGCAGGTTGAAAAGAGAAAAATCCTAAGTTTATCCAGCGCCCCGCACCTTTTATTTCCGGCGCAATAAACAGAGTAAGAAGAAGTAAAAATGTTATTGCAATAATTGCTGCCTTGCTGAATTTCTTATAAATTTCATAAGGAATTGCGCTGAAGAAAATTAAACATGCAATACCGACTACAACTTTTGCAAAATGATAATTAAATAAATGAAAAAGACTATCGAACTTAAATTCGCTATAAGTGCTGCTTGCGCTCATTACTATTATTAATCCAAGCAACATCAATATGAATGCATCAAAAAATATTATGACAGCTAACTTTTTCATTTATAATTTACTTACTGCTTCTTTAAAAACTTCGCCTCTGTGCTCATAGCTCCGGAACATGTCAAAACTTGCGCATGCCGGTGAGAGCAGAACAACTTCATTTGCCCTTGCCTCCCGACTTGCTTCCAAAATTGCATCCTCAAGGGACTTCATTATTTCAACTTTTACTGTCTTATGGAAAAAATTAAAAATCTTTTCTGCTGAGGTTCCTATAGCATAAATCTTTTTCACTTTTTCAATAATTAAGTCTTTAATCTGATTGTAATCGTTGCCTTTATCAAGCCCGCCAAGTATTAGAAATATCGGCTCATCAAAGCTGCGCAAAGCATACCATACAGCATCAATGTTAGTTGCCTTAGAATCGTTTATATACTTTACCCCCGCAAGTTCTCTTACCATTTCAAGTCTGTGATCCACTCCAGGGAATGATCCTAAAGCTGCTATTATTTTTTGATTGTCTGCATCAAATATTTTTGCAGCCATTATTGCAGCCATTGCGTTGGCATAATTGTGTTCGCCTTTTAAGTTAATCTCAGAAGTTTTACATGTAAATACTAGTTCTTTATTTTCATAAAATAATATTTTCCCATCTTTCAAAAAACTTCCGTTATCTTCTTTAGTTGAAGTTGAGAAATAAAAATCACGGCTTTGGTGTTTCGATAGTGATTTTATTAATGACTCGCTGTCTCTGTTTAATATCAGAAAATCATTGCTGTTTTGATTTAGATAAATCCTAAGCTTTGCGGCGATATAATTTTGCAGCTTATAATCATATCTATTTAAATGATCTGGCGTAATGTTTAATATCATCGCGATCTTGGGCCTGAATCTGTCTATAAAATCTAGTTGGAAACTTGAAACTTCAAGTACTACAATATCATTTTCACTTACATCAAGAGCTATCTCAGAGAAAGCTTCACCTATATTTCCGGCAACATATGTTTTGAATCCGCATTCCTTAAAAATATGTCCGGTTAAGCTTGTTGTCGTTGTCTTTCCATTTGTACCCGTAATGGCTATTATCTTACCTTTGCAAAAATTATAAGCTAATTCAATTTCACTAATTATCTTAATTTTTCTTTCAGTGGCTTTCTGAATGATAGCTGAATTTGTCGGAACTCCTGGGCTAATTACTAAAAGATCGCACTGGAATATTTTTTCTGTATGAGTGCCAACTTCATATTCAATCTCATTTTCTTTCAAAACCTTGATTGAGTCTTCTAATTTATCTGCATTTCCGGAATCACTTACGAATGGAATTCCGCCAAGACGTTTTATTAGCTTTGCAGCACCAACACCGCTTTTAACTGCACCAATAATCGATATTTTTTTATCTTTTATTTCCATTATCTAATCTTAAACGAAGCTAAACTTACAATGGCTAAAATTATTGCAATTATGTAAAATCGAATAACTATCTTTGGTTCTGGCCAGCCAAGCATTTCAAAATGATGATGCATTGGTGCCATTTTAAAAACTCGTCTACCTTCGCCGTATTTTTTCTTTGTGTACTTGAAATATAATCTTTGAACGATTACTGAAATTGTTTCCATAAAAAATACGCCCCCCAATATCGGGATAAGCAATTCTTTCTTTATTAACACAGCTATAATTCCAAAAGCGCCACCTAAGGCAAGTGAGCCAGTATCACCCATAAAAACTTGCGCTGGATAAGAATTGAACCAGAGAAATCCTAAAGAAGCACCTATTAAGGCTGCAATATAAACTGTTAATTCTCCTGAACCCGGCAAATAAATAATATTGAGATAATTTGAATAGATTGCGTTACCTGTTACATAGCTCATAAAAACCAAAGCCAGCATAACAATGATCGTAACGCCTATTGCCAAACCATCTAGCCCGTCGGTTAAATTAACAGCGTTTGATGTGGCAGTTACTATAAAAATCACAACCGGGATATAGAGAATAGAAAAATCAAAATTTACATTTTTCAAAAATGGAACTGTCGTAACCGAATGAACTCCAGCAAACTGCGGCGAGAAATAAATAACGGAGCCTACAATTAATCCAATTAAAACCTGACCAAGAAGCTTATACCGCGCAATCAATCCATTGGGAGATTTTTTAATAACTTTTAAATAATCATCTAAAAATCCAACAGCGCTTAGCCAAATTGTTCCGGCTAAAATTAAAATTATGTAAATGCTTTTTATATCAGCCCAAAGTAGCACGGGCACAATTACCGAAAGAATAATTATTATTCCCCCCATGGTAGGAGTTCCGGCTTTTGACCAGTGAAATTTTGGACCATCAGCCTTTTTAGCTTCTCCAATTTGATGTTTCACAAGGAGCTTAATTATTTTCGGACCAAGATAAAGCGAAAGAAGAAGACCGGTTATTGCGGCTAATGCCATTCTAAAGGACAAGAATCGGAAGATCTTAAATCCTGGAGGACTAAAAACTTTATTTATATATTCAAATAGATAGTATAGCATTAATCATTCGCCTTAGCTTCAATTGTTTGAACAAATTCCTCCATTTTCATTCCCCTTGAACCTTTGACAAGAATTATGCTGTCAGTAAAGTTCATAAGCAATAAAAACTCTTTAAGTGAATTTCTGTTTCTAAAATGTTTAATTTTAATCTTTTGATTTTTTAACGACTCTGTTAAATTTTTCATAAAAGGGCCAATCGTATAGACGTTTCCAATTTTATTTTCTTTAATTGATATAGCCAAATTTTTGTGAAGTTTAGCAGCAGATTCACCTAGCTCCAACATATCGCCGAGAATTGCTATTTTATTTTTATATAAACTCATTTTTGCCATTACAAAGAAGGCAGCTGCCATTGACTCCGGGTTTGCATTATAAGTATCATCAATCAAAATAAAATTTTTAAATCGCTTAACATTTAGTCTTTTTTCTACTGGTTTTAGGCTTTTAATACCGGCTAAAATTTGAGATTTAGTCAGGCCCAAATTAATAGCTATGGCAAGTGACGCAACAAAATTCTTAGCACTGTTTTCTCCATATAAGGGAATTTCAAAATTCATTTTTCGACTCTGATATTCAATTGTTATAACTGGTCTTCCATCCTCAGTATAATCAGTTATTGTTCCCTTTACATCAGCATATAAGTTCAATAATGAATATGAAATTTTTTTTGTGAATTTCCTTCCTATTTCTTTTAATAATTTATCATCGAGGTTGATAATCACCATACCGCCCTTAGCAGCGGTAATTTTGAATAAAAACGATTTTTCTTTCAGTACGCCTTTTCGATCCTTTAAGAATTCTAGATGCGAATCTCCGATATTGGTAATTAAAGAATAATCCGGCTGTAAAATTCCGGCTGTATATTTTATCTCCCCGAAATGATTTGTACCTAATTCAGCGACGAGTACATCATGTTTTTGGTTTGTACTAAAAATCGTCAGAGGAACGCCAATGTGATTATTATGGTTGGCTACTGTTTTATTTACAATATATTTTTGGCATAATAATTCAGAAAGCATATCTTTTGTCGATGTCTTCCCATTACTTCCAGAAATACCAATTACTTTTGCCCTTAATTTACTTCTCCAAACTTTAGCTAAACTTCCTAATGCATCTGTAGTATTCCGAACTGTAACTAACGGGATTTTTAAATCGGAAAATTCTTCGTATTTTTTTTCATCAATAACAACAACCGATGCTCCATTTTTTATTGCTTGGCGAACAAAATTATGACCATCCAACTTTTCTCCATTTATGGCTACAAAGAGAGAGTTTTTCAATACAATTCTCGAATCAATCGATACCGAAGTTACAGGATTAAACTTCTCCGCATTATATATAATTGCGGTAGGCAATTCAAAAAAATCATTAAGGGTTAGGTTTAACTTCTTCATAATCGCAAATATTTCTCCGCAATTTCTTTATCGGAAAAATGATTTCTAACACCTTTAATTTCCTGATAAGTCTCATGCCCTTTCCCGGCAATTAATATAACTGCATTTTCTTCTGAATTTTGAATAGCTGTCTTTATTGCTTCTTCTCTGTTTTCAATTACTAAATAATTGTGTGTTTTTATTCCCTTTTTAATTTCTTCGATAATCATATCCGGATCTTCAAATCGCGGATTATCAGAAGTTATAAAGATTCTCTTACTCAATTCCGCAGCGATTTTGCCCATTATCGGTCTTTTCGTTTTGTCTCTATTTCCACCGCATCCAAAAACTGTATACACGGGAATATCTTCCTTAACAATCTTTTTAATTGCAAGAAGCGCTTTCTCCAAACTATCTGCCGTATGTGAGTAATCTACTATAACCTTTTTATTTCCCCTGCCGATTACCTCAAATCTTCCGGGAACTTGACTCGTATTCTTAATTCCTTTTAATGCAACACTCGGGTCAATTCCTAGTAAGGTTGTAACTGCAAATGCAGCACATGCATTGTAAGCATTAAATTCACCTACCAGTGATGTCGTTCCATTAAATTTCTCACCCTTATATTCAATCGAGAATGTCGTTCCCTCTAAATTGAATTGAATATCTCTTAATTTATAATCTGAATTGGATGCGGCTCCATAAGAATAAACTTTTGCTTTAGAATCTTTTATCAGGGCTAGGCTATTCTTATCATCCGAATTATAAACCCCAATGGCCGACTGCGATAATGAATTGAATAGAATTTTCTTGGCATCAAAATAATTTTCAAATGTCTTGTGGAAATCAAGATGATCCGAAGTAATATTTGTAAAAACTGCCGCTGCAAAATTTAAATCATATACTCTATCTAACACCAACGAATGTGAAGATACATCTAT